>CAJQJI010000040.1 GCA_905478675.1 Candidatus Altimarinota bacterium | reverse complement strand
TTTTCGTTTAGCCATTAATTGTTTATAAACCACGTTTTTCTTGTCTTGTTCGGCTTTTAAAATATCAAAAATCTCAGCTTTTTGGGTCTCACTCATACTCGGCAGTTTATCCAGCAACCAACGTTTTTTAACGTCGTCCATCGCGCCAGACGCCTTAATAAGTTTTGGAAGCAAGGTGAAGTCGTACATAGTTTTTGTTTTCAAATTAGAGTATTATAGCAGTTTTTTGGCTTTTATTCAATGTAGGGGCTTTAATTTCTCGGAAAGGATTTTTTAAGCCAATCGGGAATCCCTTTTTCTGACATATCGATTACCACTTCAGCCGCTTGCGTGCCCGGGGGAACGGTGTGTTCTTCGGGAATAATTTTTGTTTGAGCGGGCGTTTTAGATGGCACACTAAAAGGGACTTCGGCGGGCGGTGTGGCGGTAACGTGGTCTTCCTTTTTAATCGTTTCAATCGGTAAGGTGGTTGGGGCTGGTGTGCTCGCAACAGAGGCTTTTAGTTTTGTAATAGGCGTTGAAGCGGGTAGTTGTAATCGGGTTTGTTGCCACTGAGAAAGTTCTTTTAGTAAACTTTCGGTGACTTTGGCCGCGTTCCGTTCGGTGTAGGTAATATCAATTCCATGTTCAACGACCGTGGCCGGCTGGTTTTTTATGAACGCGCTCCAATCTAAATTTTGATTTTTAGTGCGTAGCTGTGCGACGGTATTATTGGCCTCTTCAATTACGACGGTAGCGATATCAATGTCTTCGGTGTAGCGTAGAATTTCAGCCGTAATATTTTCTACATCGTGGGCAACGGCTTCTAGTTGGCTTAAATCGTTTTGCGTAATATAAGTCCAGGCTATGCGATGCACTGGGTCTAGCTCTAAGCTGGAGAAAATCTTCCCCCAAACTTTAAGGGTATTAAATGATTTTTGCTTGAATAAGTGTTCAATAATATCGGACTGTTTCGCCCCAATATTTTGAAGTAAGGCGGCGGCTTCTAAGCTTGAAGCGGTGGTATTAGGTCTTAAAAAACTACCAGTACTCGCAATCATACCTGTAAGCAGGCTAGTGGCCATGTCGGCATCAAGTGTGGCTTGGTACTCGGCATCTTTTTGCAAACAATCAAATAAAATTTCACAACTAGACGACTTTGTTGGATCCACTAAATTTATCTTGGCGTAGTCAGTGGTACCTGGGTCAGCTGAAATGCTAAGGGTTGGGGCACTCGCAAAAAGTTCGGTGTGATCATTAAAAACAGGGCCTAATCGTTCTAGGGTTGGGCAGTCAAAAATTATAATTAAATCAAAGTGAGCCACATTATGCCGAAACGTTACATCTTGTGGGCTAAAACTCCCGTCTTTCGGGGTAATTAAAATATCAACCGAGTTTTCTTCAATCGTGTATTTAACTCTTTCGACATGTGATTTTTCGGTCGAAAGTGAAATTACAAAGTCTCCTGGCTCGCCTAAATCCTTTTCAATCTGTTCGTGTCCTGGTAAAAATTCTAAGTTTTGTCCTACACCATGTGGTAAAACCGATACAATTTCTTTGCCTAATTTTTGGCCCAAAGCCTGAAACGCTAGTACGGCAGCAATGCCATCAGCCCGAGCGTTGGCCTGACTTAAACATAATATTTTGTCCGCACGTCGGATTAAAGCAATGGCTTGGTCTTTAGGGGTAATACTCATGGGAAAGTTCAAAGCGTTAAAACTTAGCTTAAGGTGTATTATAAAATAATTAATACAAAAGGTCAAATATTTTGTAAGACTTAACTATAGCCAGAAGCCTGAGTTTTGCCTACAATTTTTCTACTAAAAATTAACTATGCTCGATTTAAAAGCAATACGGCAACATCCAGAAGATTTCAAAACTCGTTTGGCACGTAAAGGCGTGCAACCAAATGTTATTAATGACCTGCTGTCGGCGGATGAAGCGAAGCGTGATTTACAAGCGCAAACAGAGAGCTTGAAAGCCGAACAAAATGAAGCCTCGAAGCGTATTCCACAATTAACCGGCGAAGAAAAAGCGCAAGCCTTAGCCGATATGAAGGTCATTGCCGATAAACGAAAAAATTTAGAAGCGGACCTAGAAAAAGCCAGTGACGTGGCGCAGGAGTTATTAATGAGTCTGCCAAATCCGCCTCGTGATGAAGTCCCAGATGGAGAGGGGGAAGAAGGGAACCAAGTGGCTCGTCTAGAAGGCGAAAAACCAAGTTTTGATTTTGCCCCTAAAGAACACTGGGAGTTAGCCGAAGCTTTGAACTTATTAGATATGGAGCAAGCCGCAAAGGTATCTGGTTCTCGTTTTTACTACTTAAAAAATGAGCTCGCTATGCTGCAACAAGCGTTGATGATGTGGGCATTTCGAAAAGTATCGGATAAAGGCTATAGCCCGACGATTCCACCTTTTATGACACGAAAAGAAGCCATTATGGGAACGGGCTTTTTTGATCGAGATGAGAACTACTGTGTGAATCCAGGGGAAGATGATTTGTATTTAATTGGAACGTCTGAAGTGCCAATGGTTAGTATTCATGCCGACCAAGTTATTGATCTCTCTCAAGGACCAATTCGGTACGCAGCTTATAGCCCTTGTTTTCGTCGTGAAGCGGGGAGTTACGGGAAAGACACCAAAGGTATTTTGCGAGTCCATCAATTTGAAAAAATAGAAATGGTGGTGTTTTGTAAGCCTGAAGACGCGGTGTCGGTGCATGAATCACTGCGTGAAACGGAAGAAGAAATTCTAAAAAAACTAGGGATTCACTACCAAGTAGTCAATATTGGTTGTGGTGATTTAGGGGTTTCAGCGTCTAAAAAATATGATTTAGAAGCTTGGTTGCCGGGGCAAGCTCAGTACCGAGAAATGACTTCGACTTCTATTTGTGATGATTTTCAAACCCGTCGTTTAAATACGCGATATAAAGATGAAGATGGAAAACTACAATACGCCTATGCCTTAAATGGAACGGCAGTGAGTTCTCGGCCGTTAATTGCGATTCTTGAAAACGGACAAAATGCCGATGGCTCAATTGATATTCCAGAAGTGTTATGGCCGTTCTGTGGTTTTAAAAAGATTGAGGCGAAGGGCTAATTAAACTTGTTCTTTTAGCCACGTCTTCGCTTCGGCTCGAGTCTTAATGATGTCGTCCATTTGCAGTTCTCTTAACTGCGCTTTGAGCTCCCCAATTCGTGCCGATGGGGGAATACCAGTAATTTCCATAATCTCTTCGCCAGTGTACAGTTCTGGCTTGTGTGAAGGGAGAATGCCCGCGTTGTGCGCAAACTCCCAGTTCTCATGAATTTTTTCTAGTTCTAGAAAAGCTTCTTGATGTTCTTTTTTGTCTTCGGGGATGCAGCCCATTAAATCGGCTTTCTCTAATTTTATTAAATTTTCAAAACCAGGCTGATCAAAATAGTGCAGTCTTTTAGAAAGCTTCATATCATAAAAACTTTCAAAAATAGGTTTATAGTGCAGTAACCATAAAATATCGGCCTGTAGTTTATTAGAAAACTTTAAGCGCTCCAGGAGCGGCGCTACTAAATCGTCGGCAATTTGGTCATGCCCAGGGTAAGACCACTGTGTGCCGTCCCAGTATTTGCATTTAGCTTTGGCATAGTCATGAAAAAATGCCGCCCAATAAAGCGCTGGATCTTCGCCTTCGGCCATGTTTTGCAGTACCAGAAACGTATGGGTTAACACGTCTCCTTCTTGATGATGATCTTTCGGTTGGTCGGTTTTAGCCAAGGCTTCAACTTCAGGAAAAAGCTTGGCTAAGAGTCCCAGCTCGTATAAATCTTTAAAGGCCGCGGCCCTCGCCTTGTGTATAATTATTTTGTTCAATTCATCGCTCACTCTTTCCGCCGCAATTTGGGTCACTAAGCTGGCATGTTTTTTAAGGGCTAGCCCCGTATCATAATCATAGTCTAATCCAAATCGGTGTCGGAACCGAACGGCGCGCAAAAGTCTTAAGAAATCTTCTTGAAGCCGTGTATCAGGATTGCCAATAAATCGTAAAACTTTATTCGCTAAATCTTTTTTCCCGCCCACAAAGTCATGGTATTTGTCGATGATTGGATCATAAAAAATGCCGTTAATGGTGAAATCTCGGCGTAAGGCATCGTACTCGGCGGTACTGAATTCAACGGTCTCTGGACGACGACCGTCTTGATAATTCTTTTCTTCTCTAAAGGTGGCAACTTCAAACTTGTGTCCGTCTTGTTCAATTAATATGACGCCAAAAGATTTTCCAATCGGCCACGTTTTTTTAAAAATATTTTCTACTTCTTCGGGCCTGGCATTCGTGGCAATATCATAGTCCAGCGGCTCTTCCCCCAGTAATAAATCGCGCACACAGCCACCGACTAAATAGGCTTCAAAGCCTTGGTCTTGTAGCGTTCCAACAATGTTTGTGGCGGTTTTATGCATTGCCGTATTATAGCATGAAAAAAGCCTCATTGCGAGGCTTCTTTGAGAGTCTGTTTACCGCGTGTTAGTCTTATTCTTCTTTAAAGTTTTCTTCAATGTACTGCGCTAAATTATAAGATCGAAAATTCCATTGTCCGTTGTCTTGTTCTTGGTAGGTCATAATTCCATCATAAACTTCAACATTTCGCACTGGTTTAGTACTTAAAGTTAAGTTCACTTCTCGATTATAAAGGGTTTGTAGAATCAAACCGTTTTCATCATAGGCAATTTCAACCTCGTCTAAATCTATACGAGGAACGCCTTGCTTTTCCACCATCATTTGTTTTTCGGCTAAAGCTTGTTCGAGTGTTTTTTCGTCTCCATGGTCTGACCATAGCCAAAAAATAAGCCCTCCAACAAGAAATAGAAATAAGACCAAGAAAAGTAAATTACGCATGTGAATTTCAATTAGTCAGACAGAGTCTGTGAATATTAATTTTATATTACTCAAAGTCTGGAAAAGTCAAACTTCTTGTGGCAGCCTCTAAGGTGAAAGTTTTTAAAAATTTCTAATTTGAATCGTTGGTATAAAAGCGTCATCGACCAAAAAGTCAGAAATAAGCACACACTTACAGCCTGTTAAGGCCGGATATTTTTTTGTAAAGGCTTCACGCGCTCTTAAGATAGTGGTTTCAGGGGTTGACGAGAATTCAATGCGAAACGCCTCAGTTCCCCAGTTTAACCCGAGTCGGCGTCTAGTACTTGGTTCGTTGGTAAAAGCATAAATAGGGACTCTAGGGCGGAAACGCGCGACCCGGCGAGCGGTCTCCCCACTACGAGTAATTACCATAATGGCGGCAATATCGTCTTGAGTACAAGCCATTTGGCAGGCGGTTTTAGCAAATAAGCCTCGTTCCCCTAAAACGGGTAGATCCTTTAAGGGGCGTGTCGCTAAAAATTCAGATTCAGTCGTTAGTGCTACTTTGCTCATGGCTTCAACGGCCTTAATCGGGTATTCGCCATTGGCACTTTCACCAGAAAGCATGGTAGCGTCCGCTCGTTGCCATACGGCAGTTGAAACATCCGAAACTTCGGCTCGTGTTGGCACTGGGTTTTCAATCATTGATTCCAGCATGTGGGTCGCCACAATGACGGGTTTACCGTAATTAGCACAGGTCTCAATGATTTCTCGTTGTAATTTTGGAACTTGCTCAAAAGGAACTTCAGCGCCTAAATCTCCTCGAGCGACCATAATACCATCGGCGGCCTCACAAATAGCATCTAAATGCTTAGTCGCTTCGAAGCTTTCTATTTTAGCCATCACTTCTATCTTGGCGTTTTGTTCTTTTAAAAAGTTTTTTAATTCGTTAATTTCATCTGATTTTCGAACAAAAGAAAGGGCGATAATATCGACACCCATTTCAACTCCAAACTTAATGTCAGACCAGTCTTTGTCGGTAATAGATTCAAGCGAAACATCTTTCCCTGGAATGTTTATGTGTCGACGAGACGTAATAACGCCTTCGTCATGGACTTCACAAATGACGTCGGTGTCTGTTTTTTCAAGCACCGTTAAGCCAATCACTCCACTATCAAGTAAAACGCTTTCGCCAATTTCAACATCATTAATAAATTCATCATAATTAACTCCAATTTTACCGGTTTGTTCATAATCGCCTGGATGCGGTGAAAAAATTAAACGATCTCCGGCTTTAACATTAATGGGAACTTTTAAATCACCACTTCGGATTTCTGGGCCTTTTGTATCAAGTAAAATGGCGTGACTTTTCGGGGATTTTTGATTAAGCCGTTTAATTTTTTTGATGAGTTCGCCTTGGCTTTCATGCGTTCCATGTGAAAAATTAAGTCGAAAAATATCAACGCCTGCTTGTGATAAAGCGTCAATCATTTCATAGCTATTAGAAGCCGGACCAAGGGTAGCGACAATTTTAGTGCGTCTCATAAAAATCAGGTTTAAATCATGTACTAGTTTAGAACCCTTTTAATTTGTGAGCAAATTTTTTATTCTTTAATAAGGGGCTTAGTAGTATTTACCCGTTAAAAAAATCCATTCCATTAAGCTAAAGAACAACGCTACTAACACGGCCTCTGGCCAGCCGAGAAGGTTTAAAAACTGGAGTGTAATGAGGCTTACACTAAGACCACTGACTAAAAATCCTCGACGAACCGCAATTAAAAAACTTCGGTTACCGAGTTTATAACCTGTAATAAGTTCGGCCCCAAAAAAGAAGATCAGCGTAAAAAACGACCAAATTCCAAATAAACCAGAGGTGCCCAAAGCTAAAAAAGCTACATATTGTTGTTCCCCCATAGGGTCAAGCTGGAAAATGGTTACATAGAGTATAAAAACACATAAAACCAAAATAATAAGCGTGAGTAGTAAGTTTTTCCACATAAGATTAGAAGCTGTAAAATTGTCCAAGCCCAGACCAAGTTAGGTATAGGTTAAGCCACCAGTCACCATTATATAAGCAAACTAAACCAGCGGGCATTAAAAATGCGCCCATAGGGAGAGCGGATTTACGTCCATAGTTTTTAAACAGCATTAAATAAATAGCGACTAGTACTCCAACGATATACGCCATAAATAAACAGAGCAATAGCAGCGGCCAACCAAGTAATAACCCTAGTAAAATACCAAAGTAAATATCGCCAGCCCCAACCCATTTACCTCGAGAGATAGCAAACTGTATGCCATAAAAACCGCCCCCAATCAGGGCCGCAATTAAATAAAACGGCGGACTTTGTTCACGAAAAAAGACCCACGAAAACGCTAGTACAATTGCGGGAATAACAATTCTTAAGTCGACCTCTAAGTATAAATAGTCGTAAAAAAATAAAACCAGTAAGGCCCAAGCGGCAATAAGTAAGGGAATGACTTCGGTTGTTGAACTAAATTTTTGCACAAAAAGAAGGAAGACCAGACCAAAAATAAGCTCAAGTAAAAAATAGGTAAACGGTATTTTTTTATGGCAGTAGGCACATTTTCCATGTTGCAGCGCGTAGGAGAAAAGCGGTATTAAATTCCACCATTTGAGGGTAGTTTTACATTCAGGGCATTCTGAACGCCCGGTCCAAAATCCAGGTTTATCAAAATGGAGGCGATGAATAAGCGCTCCTGAAAAGCTACCTAAAACCGTCCCTAGTATAAACGCGCCTACCCATAAAATCAGTTCCGCATAGATCATCGCAAAGCAGTATAGGTTATAAATTTAGATCTGTCATGGTCGCGCTTTATTTAGGCGCAACTGGCAATAATAAATTTTTCTAAAGCGAGTTCTAATTCGCCAGCATCATCCGTACTAACCGTAAGTCCACCGGTTTTAAGACGGCGATCTATTTTTAAAAGATGTTCATACATTTGCGAAATTTGCTTTTGAGTAAATTTTTTACTCAAAGGAAGTGTCTTTTGGACCACAAATGGATGAATTTTGGTTTTACTGGCAATAGATTTAGCGTCCATATTAGCTTCATTTCCGGCTTTAAGTTGTGCATGAATACGCACTTCGCGAATAATCATAGCCATAATCATATGGGGGGATTCGCCACTTTGAAGTAAAAGGCGAAAGCTTTTTAAAGCCTTAGGAGCATTTTGGGCACTCAACGCACTCAAAAAATCCCAAACAACGGCTGAAGGGTGGGGGAGTGTTAGTTGGTCAATTAAGTCTTTGCTAATAGGCGTTTGATTACTGGCCATACACAGTTTTTCAATTTCGGAGTGTAAGTTCCACCCATCAACGCCGCAACGGTCTAGTAAATATTGGGCGTCACGTTGGCTTAGTTTGCCTTCTTTTTGTTCGGCTGTTTTAATCAGCCATTGCACTAATTCTGGGGCTTCCAGTAAATCATAACTTTCGACTTTAGCGGTTTTAAGCAGCGCTTTGGCGGCCTTTGTCCTTTTGTCTAGACTTGATTCAACGGAAATAAGCGTCACGCTGTCGGCTTGCCCCTCTAAAGCGGTCCAAAAATCCGCCTTTTCTGCCGCTTCAAAGGTTTCAGGTTTCCAAAAGTTAGTGGTTACCACGAGCCGTCGGCTAGCGAACAAATTAGGCGTTAAGACCGTGTTTTGTAATTCACTAAAAGTGTTGTTTTCTTCAAAGCGGGTCGTTTCGCCTTCAGGATACTTTTGCTTAAAACCATCTAACAGAAAACGCTGGCGCGCACTTCTTCTAAAAGCATCAGGACCAGTTAACAGTATGAAATTGGCAATCATTCCGCTTGCAAGAGTTTAACTTTTCGAAGTCCAACGCCAATTCCAAAATCAATAGTAAGCACAAATTTAGCCCCGTTGAAGCTCGCTTTAGCCTCAGGACTCAGTCGTTCAGGCCATTCAACTAAATGTGAGGTGTTGGCTTGATTAGCGATATCTTGAAAGCCTCGTGCAAAAAAATCGTTCGATTCGTCTAAACGGTAAAAATCCCAGTGCCCAAACGATCCCAGATCGGTTTTGTATTCGTTTACTAAGGCATAAGTAGGCGAGGTGATTGGCTCAGTAATGCCTTTCAGGGTTAAAATTTCTTTGGCTAAAAAAGTTTTTCCGGCGCCTAACCCCCCTTCTAAGAAAACGGTAAAAGGGGTGGTGGTCGGAAAATAGTTTTCACATAAATCTTGCGCCAACTTTCGCATGGCTTCTTGATTCGGAATACTGCGGGTGAAAATCTTTTGCATAAGGGTTTGTGTGATAAGACTAAACTCAATACAATACCTTCGTAATTTAGACGAGAACTCATGAAAATTCAATCGGAAGGTGGCAGCAGCTTACGGCTTTCTACCCAAAAAAACCAAGTCATTTTTAATCCAGCAAGCGCTCCAAGCGGTGATGTGGATATTATCGCTTTATCAGAACCGAAAAACACAACGGATTTCACAACGAAAAAATTATTCAATCTACCTGGAGAATATGAAGTGTCTGGTATTTTAGCCCAAGGCTTTTATACGGATGATCAAAATAACATTGCTTATAAAGTCATCGTAGAAGAAATTGCCGTGGTTCATTTTGGAAATTTAAAAGAAGTGCCTGTTTCTGATTTTTTTGAAAAATTAGGCGAAAATGTCGATGTGGTTGTTTTAGCTTTGAATGAAAATTTTGATGATAAAAAAGCCAAAACTTTAATTGATAAAATGGATCCACGGATGGTTTTGTTAATTGGGGACAATACTTATTTCGCAGGTATGACGGATAAATTTGGGGCCAAAATGGTTGAGGAAGCCGTATTAAATATTAGTAAATCAGGCTTATCAGACGATAAAACTGAGGTTCTTATTCTGAACGTCTAATTTGTTTTTGACGTGAGCGAAGTTTTACTTAATATCGCTCAGGTCAAAAGATGGCGCGGTAGCTCAGTGGTAGAGCAAAGGATTGAAAATCCTTGTGTCGGAAGTTCAATTCTTCCTCGCGCCACCATCTCAATTTCAAAGGATACACTCGTTGAATCCTTTATTTATAGGAGCGATTAGCTCAGCTGGCTAGAGCATCTGCTTGACTTGCAGAGGGTCACAGGTTCGAATCCTGTATCGCTCACCATTTCTAGAAAATGGTTTTATGAACTTCGAATTAGTTTAAGGCTTTAATAAAGGCTTTTTTTATGCTATAATATTTCGAATGAATAAAGCTCAACTTCGCAAAATTATCTCTCAACAAAAAGGTTTAGGGCGAAGTCCTGAAGAATTGATAAAACTCGCGGAAAGTGCCGGAAGACCGCATGGGGAAGTGATGCCGCTTATTTTAGAAATGTTTCCGGGGTTTAAACAACAAACAAAACCAAATCCAGAGGATTTTACGTCAGGGACTATGGTTAAGATTTGGGATCCCGCGGATGAAGTTATAACTCAAACAACCTTTAAAGCTGTAAATGACAAGGTGCAAAAGAAATTTGAGGAGTACCAAAAAGATCCTTACAAAATTCGCCGAAACTATTTTATTTTTTGGGGAATTGGTTTTGTTGGAACCGCGCTCATAATGTCATTATTATGGGTTAGTCCGGAACTGTTTTGGAGTATTATGCTGGGGAGTGGGGACGATGATAGTGGTGGATTTGCTATTTTAACGTTCCCGTGGATTCCTTTGGTGTGGTATGTTTTTCATGTTAAAAAACTGCAGCGTGATTTGGTTAAAAAAATAATTGCCGATAGAAATCATTGGGTTTATAACCCTGATGAGAATACTTCTCGGTGGCAGGCTTTAGCGAAAAAATTTCCTAAAATTTTCTTAAAAGGAAATAATTCACAAGATTTAGAAGATGAATTTTGGGGGAAATTTCATACGGCCTCACAGTCGCGTGATTTTTATTCTGGAATTTTCCATTACGCAACCACGACCGGGAGTGGGAAAAATCGAAAAACGCGGCATAAATATCAGTCTGTGTTTGCGATACGATTAGAAAAAGTACTAAAAGACTCGCTTTTGCTTTTGCCTGAAAAAAAATCAGACCGTTTTTGGCGAAAACTAGGATTTAAGGCGGATGTGAACGTCGAATCTGAGGCCTTTAATCAGAATTTTAAAGTTTTTAAAAATGGTAAACCAAGCCAACAAGACTTAATCCGAATTTTTGTAAAACTTTCGCCGGCGGTTCAAGAACAATTAGTGTTATTGGCAAAAGAAAATCCAAATTCCTCTATTTATTTTTCCGGCGATACTTTTTTGTTTATTCGAGAAGGTATGCTGTTCCCCACTAAAAAATCTTTGATTAAGTTTAAGGGCGCTCCGGATGTTCAAATGCATACAAATTTCTTTAAAAAGGTAGAGTTAGATCCTCAAGATGAAGCGTATTTGCAAGAACGCTTTAATACCTTGTTAAACATTGGGTCGAATATTGCGAAGTATTTAGATTAAAAAATTATGGGTGAATTAAAAACTTATTGGGATCCAGCCGGAGAAGTGATTACTCGTGCTACCTTTTGGGTAGAAGATCGTAGAATGGCAAAGAAGTTTGGCTATTACGTTAAAAATCCCAAATCTATACGCTGGAAATTTTTAATTTATTTAGGGCTTACGCTCGTAGCGAATGTCGTTTGTTTTGGGGTTCTTTATGCCTTTGTAGAATCGGTTGGTACGGTGCTCATATTTCCCATGTTATTTGTATCGAACTATCCATTAGTTAGGTATGTTTATCGTATTCGAAAGCTCCAGTGTGATGCGATTAAAAAAATGATTGCGAACCGTAATAATTGGATCTATAACCCGAGTAAAAATTATGGCCGTTGGAAAGCCATGAACGACCAATTTCCTGAAATATTTAGCCTACAAGAGAAGGAGCGAAATCCGGGATTTGAAGATGAATTCTGGGGGGAATTTAAAGGGCGGTCGGGTGTGTGTGATTTTTATTCTGGGGTTTATCATTGTAGTGGCAGATCTGAGCAGAGTACTGAAGACGTATTTACCACCGTTCATGCTATAAGGCTGAACAAGACCCTAAAAAATTCACTATTTTTACAGCCAGAGAACAAGAACACTAGATTTTGGGAAAATTTAGGTGTTGGAACAGATATAGCTTTAGAGTCACATCAGTTTAACGAGGCTTTTAGAGTTATAAAAAATGGAGCCTTAAATCAGGTTGATTTAATAGAAATATTTAAGCAATTATCACCAACGGTACAGGAACAATTAGTAGCCTTAGTAAAAGAAAATCCAGATTCATCAATTTATTTTGGGAAAGATACCTTCTTCTTTACTCGTAAAGGCGGTTTATTCCCGAAAGAATTAAAATTGACGACCAAACTGGGAGATCCGAGTATAAATATGCAAACCAACTTTTTATGGAAGGTTGAAGTAAATCCGAAAGATGAAGCGTACTTGCAGGAACGCTTTGAGACGCTGTTCAACATCGCGTCAAACGTGGCCAAGTATTTAGAGTAAAAGTCCTTCGCTGGAAACGGCACAAAATTTATGAAGCCCCCGGCGGGTAGCAGGCAGAGGGATTTGTGTTGTGAGTTGAATAAGTTTGTTGTTTGTGTTAAAATAAGCTTTAAAAATAATTCCTGTATTCATCGTTCATGCGCTGTAGTGGGCGGTTTCTTAATAAAAAAAACTAGTTGAAGTTTTAACCTTAAAATTATGGAATCAAAAAAAATTTGTTTTAAAAAAAGAGCGGTGAACCATATCTGGGATCCCGTAAGTAGTTTTGTGAGTAAAGATAAATTCAGCCCTGCCGTGAGAGCGTTAGAGGAAAAATATGAGGGGTTAACAGATTCACAATCCTCGTTGTTAAAAAGAATGTTTTTGAGTAACGTTCTTATTTGGATCATGTTAGGTCTAGCGAGTTTATTAACCGTCCTGTTGGGGGCCTTCGGCGAGCCCTCTTTGCTTATTTATATAATAACGCCTCTCTTGCTTGGGGTCTTTAGCCAAAGAGGAAACGGGCTTAGTCTACAAAAAGATATTGTTAAGTGGCAGTTCGCTCAAAAAAATAATTTAATTTATAACCCCGAAAAAAATCCGCTACACTGGCAAGATTTTGCCACTAAATACCCTGTTTTATTTGATAAAGGGACTTTGAAACAATATATGACAGATGAATTTTGGGGGAAAATTAAGTCTACAGACGCCAAAGAACATGATTTTTATTGTGGAATTTTTCACTATGCGATTAAAGAAAAAAAAGGGAAAAACAGAAAAAGCATCTCTCATTTTTCGAAAACGGTTTTTGCCATACGATTAGATAAAAAAATAAAACACCCCTTATTATTACTCCCAGAACTGGGGCTTAATGATATTGGACCTAAATCAAAAGATATCGAGCTTGAGTCGGAAGCTTTTAATCAGTGCTTTAGGGTTAAAGCGCCTCATGGAGAGCACCCCATTAACTTAATGCATCTTTATAAAAATCTAACCCCTGTGGTGCAAGAAAAATTAATGGAGCTTGTAGGTGAACAAGTAAATCCAACTATTTACTTTGTAGATGACGTTTTTTTCTTTGTTCGAGAAGGGTTTTTATTTCCGTCAACTACGTTATTTAAAAAAATATTTTTAGAAAATTCCGATCGGCAAATGAATGGTTTATATAGCAACTTAACGAAAAATGGAAAAGTTGATGCTCGAGATGAAGATTTCTTAGAAGGTCACTTTAAAAGATTGGTTGAAGTCTCTTCTGGGATTGCGAAAAATCTAGATTAAAATTTAAAATTGTGTTAAAATATAAATATAAAATAATTTTTAAAAAAACAAAACATGACACCTGTATTAATATTTTTTGGAGTGTTGGGCGCCGTCGCCTTAGTTTATTTTTCAATCTATAATGGATTAGTAAAAGCAAAAGTAGCGGTTGAAAATGCGTGGTCTGGGATTGATGTGCAACTCAAGCGTCGTTACGATTTAATTCCAAATTTGATTAACACCGTAAAAGGGTACGCCAAGCATGAAGCAGGGACACTCGAGAGTGTGACCAAAGCTCGAACCGCAGCAATGGGCGTTCCAGATGGGAATGTTAAGCAGCAAGCCGCCGCTGAAAATATGTTAAGTGGCACGCTTAAATCAATTTTTGCCCTAGCGGAGTCTTACCCAGATTTAAAAGCCAATCAAAGTTTTATTGAGTTACAAAAAGAATTGAGCAATACCGAAGACCAAATTGCGGCTTCACGACGAATTTACAACAGTAACGTGACGCTGCTTAATACGAAGGTACAAAGTGTGCCTTCAAACATTGTGGCGGGTATCTCAGGGTTTTCAAATGCTGAATTTTTTGAACTAGATGAAGCCGAACGTGCGGCCGCAGAAAAACCACCAGAAGTAAGTTTCTAAGCCAAAATTTGTAAGTGAAAA
>CAJQJI010000039.1 GCA_905478675.1 Candidatus Altimarinota bacterium | reverse complement strand
GGGTTTAACGCGCCAACAGTGTACGAAATCCCTTCGGATATGAGTTCAGCCAGTTATCCACTGGCTTGGAGTGTGCTGCGTGGCGCGCCAATCAGTATTGAGAATTTTGGAACCCAAACGCTGCAAGGGGATGAACAGTTTTTAGAAGTGATTAAAGCCACCGGCGCGCAAATAACGCGTTCAGGCGCAAAATTAAAAGTAGAGCCTCAGTTTGATTTAGCGTCAATCGGCGACTGGAACTGGGAAACCATGCCAGATGTGAGCATGACCGGAATGGTGTTAGCGGCTTTTTGTCCTGGGGCTTCTAGATTTACCGGGCTTGAAAGTCTACGCGTAAAAGAATGTGATCGCATTTTAGCGATGGAACAGCTAAAGCATCTGAACGTTGAGATGGAAGTTTCGGGGGATGAGGTCGTTATTACGGGCGGGCATTCTGTAAAAATTATGGAAGAAAGTGTCTCAATAAATTCTTATGACGATCATCGAATTGCCATGTGTTTTGGGATTTTGAAAGCCGCTCTTGATTTGGGCGCCGATCCCTACCAGAAATCAGCGGTGAAAATAACCGAGCCTGAATGTGTGGCTAAAACTTGGCCTGATTTCTGGGTGCATTTAGCCGATTGGGAAAATCAGTTACGCGCCGTAAGTGCCTTGATTCTAAGCCAAGAAGAAACCTATTTAATTGTAAAAAAACCACGCAAAGAAAATGCTTGGCAGTTTCCGCAGGGCGGGGTTGATGAAGGCGAAACGGGGCGACAGGCGGCCGTTCGAGAATTACGCGAAGAGTGTGGGGAATCGTTAAATGTAAAAATTAAAGGGGAACGGCCTGTGGGCGATTACCGTTATATTTTCCCGGCTGACTTTAAGCGGCATGAAGCTCGCGTTATTGGGGCTAAGGTTGAATTTTTTAAAGCTGATTATATTAGCGGTGAAGTGGCAGTTGATGGAGAAGAGATTATTGATCACGCTTGGGTGAAAGCGGAGGAACTGCCCTCTTATTTCTCATCGGCCTATTGGCAGACAGTGCAAGATTTTTTATAATTAATAGGGTCTCCCCTAGAAAAAACACTCTAGCGAGCAGGTGTTGCGTATTTCACTAAAAAGTATTAAAATAATATAAATGGATTTAATTGATCGATTAAACAAAGGTTCTGATTTGGTTAAGCGTGATGCCGAAAAGCTTCTTTCTGAGCAGGGCTTGCCGGAAGAATATTTAACGGCTGCCGCTCAAAAAGCGGTTAAAAACGTTTTGGATCAAAATAGAGAGCGGCCTTTCTGTGTAATTCCTGGAGCGTCTATTAAAGATCATTTAGAGACAGTTTCGCCCGCAAACGCTTAAAGTTTCCACTTAAGTGTCTGCTGTTGAATATAAAGCTTCGCCTGACCAAGTTCCTTTTTAGAATTGCCTTGAGGCTGGCTTTGTAACCATCTTAAACAATCTGTTAGCTCGGCTTGGCTGGGAGTTTTAAGCGCGATTGTTCGTAAAAATTCAGTTTGGAGACTTGGAGGAAAATCTAAAAATTTATTGAGGGCTATAGCCTGATCTTCAAGTTCTTTTGTGCAAACCGCTTGTAATTGCTGTGTTAAAAAATCTTGTAGTTGGGCAAAGGTCTCGGCTTCTCGTACAAAGACGGCCTCTAAGTTCGGCGTAATTTTACGAAGCGAGGGGAGTACTTGGGCTCGAATCAAGTTTCGTTCAAATTTTGTGTTCAAGTTGCTTTCGTCTTCATGCCACTCTAGGTTGTGGGCCTGGGCGTAGTCTATCAGTGTTTGTTTTGGTGCTTTCCAAAAGGGTTTGGTGCTACTATCAAATGGGGAAAGTCCACTCGGTCCCGCGCCTTTTGTAAGTCTAAAAATCATCGTTTCGACTAAATCAGTGGCGTGGTGCGCGGTGAGAATACGGGCTGCGCCAAAATCGTCGGCCACTTTTTGTGAAAGTGTTTTTCGTTCTTGTCTCCAATTTGATTCGGTATTTTTTTCTGGTTGTGTGTCGAGCGTGTGAGTGAAGGCTTTAATATTTAAATTCGAACACATATTTTGTACAAAAATAAGGTCAGCCTCTGCGGACTCTCGCAGGTTGTGGTTTAAATGAAAAACGGCTAAGTTTTCAGGTTTTATGGTTTGGGCCGCTACATGCAGTAAAACAACCGAATCTACGCCACCAGAAACCATTAACAACAAGCGTTTATTTTCTAAATTTTGCTTGGTTATAAAGTCTGTAAAAATTTCGCTTAATTTTGCGGGGGTCATAAATTTGTGTTTAACCAGTACTCCCAAACCCACCTCTTGAATCTGTCCCTAAAAAATCTTTCTCCACTTCGGTAAATTCTATTTTGGGGGAACGCACAAACAAGCCTTGGGCAATTTTATCACCGCGTTTAACCGTGATGTCATGGTCTCGAGGGTTTACGAGCTGAATAAAAATCTCGTCTTCTGGACCACAATAATCTTGGTCTACCAACCCAATGGAGTGGGGGAATACGAGGCCTGTTTTTCGATACGTAGAACTGCGTGGCAAAATAAGCAACGCTAACTCATCAGGACATTTTACAATCACATTGCTCGGAATCATCCCAATTTGTCCAGGCTTGATAACCGTGTCTTCCCGCGCTAAAAAATCAAAACCAAAACTGCCGGCAGTTTCATATTTTGGAAGCGGTAAAGCTTTATCAAGTCGGTGAATTTGTACTTTCATGGCTTTGATTGTAACGAACTGAAGTAGGAACTCCAAATGCTCTAAAAATTTAACAACCTAAGTCGTTCCAAATGCTTTGCATATTACGGCTTGTGGCTACAATATGGCTGATGAAAAAATTTATGTTATTACTGGCTCTGGGAGTTTATGGACACGTTTTAGCGCAGGCTGATTCGTCAACGCTTGAAGCGGAAGCCGAAGCGGATCTTGAATCGCCACAGGTTTCAGAGCTCGAAAAGGAAAAAGCCTTTTTAAGTCCGGCTTTGGATATTCCGGATGTTGTGTCTTTAGGCGAAGAAATGGTTTTTGATGCTGGCCCCTCTAAGATCATGTCTTTATCTGATTTTGGAAATCCAAACTATTCTTGGGATTTTGGTGATGATTCGGATATTAAATTTGGGGAGGTAGTGAAGTATACCTATAAAAAACCAGGACTCTATACGGTGAAAATGAATATTAAGCAGGGGTCGGAACGTGAATCAATTGAAAAACAGATTCAGGTGTATACGAAACAAATGGTCCTCATTACGGATGTGTTAGAAGAAACGCTGGCCTCAGTCGATTCAGAAGCCGCCGAAGAGGGAGTGTTATTAAATGTTATAGAAGTGCCCAAAGATGCGAGTGATCTTTCAAATGAAGATAGTGTCATTCGTAAATTCCAAGAGAATTTAACCCTTTTAAAAGAATCAGAGGCGATTTTGTTTTACACGTCTTCAACACAAGCGATGCAAGCCTTTGGGCAGTTTTGGAAAATTACTTCAGAGGAATCACAGCAAGAACTTAAAACTAAATTGTTCGTGCAAATTTCGGCCAGCTCGCTTGATCGTGATGCAAAACTTATTCAACCAGTGTATGAGATAGTGCAACCTGAATTTATTGTGTTAACTCGACCCGAAGCTTTAAATCCAATTTTTACAAAGCCGGACTTAGGCACAGTTTTTAATGAACTTTCGCTCCGCGGGATTGAGGTTCGTCAGGTAGACGAAAAAAGTCGAATTCCAGTTTATTTACCGTTTAGTCGCTTACTCAATTTATTCTCGTCTTCAGGGCTTTCTCAAACTGTTATTTACCTGTTGCTATCGGTTCCGTTTTTAGCCTTTATGATCGCGTTCTTCCGGCAATTTGTCGGGGTTTCTACTTTCGGAGTCCTAGCCCCGTTAATGCTGTCATTAGCCTTTTTAGTGTTAGGCTTGCAGTTTGGAATGGCGGTTTTCTTAGTGGTAATGCTGGTTAGTTGGGCGATTCGAGTGCTGTTTGATAAAGTGGAATTGCTGTATATTCCTAAAGTGGCCTTACTTCTTAGTTGTCTGGCTTTGTCATTCTTCTTAGTGCTAGGGCTAGCGGTGTACTTCGAAGCGTCACTGGATTTGTCGCTCACTATTTTCCCAATGATGGTAATGTCTTCTATGTCTGAGAAATTTTTGTCTTCTCAGTCAGCAGAGGGGATTCGAAGCGCCTTAATTGCCGTTGTCGAAACGGTGTTAGTTTCTTTAATTGCCTATGCTTTTGCCGATTGGGCCCTAATTAAAGATAATGTTTTAGCGATGCCAGAACTGATTGTACTGCCTATTTTAGGCACGGTTTGGCTCGGGCGCTTTACGGGGCTGCGAGTTTCTGAATATATTAAGTTCCGTAGTTTACTGCGAGAAGATAGCCAAGAATAATTAATGATTTTTTCTAAAGATAAGGCTGGCATATTAGGGATGAACGCGCGAAATTTGCTGTATATTTCTCGTTATAATTCAGCGGCGAGTAAGAAATTCGCGGATGATAAAATTTTTACGAAACAATTTTTAGAATCACGTGGCGTGGGGGTAGCGAAATTATATCAAATTGTAAAAAATCAGCGTCAGTTAACGCATGAGTTTTTTGCAAGTCTACCAGAGAGTTTTGTGATTAAGCCAAACCGTGGTTTTGCTGGAGGTGGAATTCTAGTGGTTGTGGGGAAAAAAGGCTCTCACTGGATTACTATCTCTGGTAAAAAGTTAGATGAAGAGCAAATGTATTTGCAGTGTATTGATATTCTAGAAGGGAAGTACTCCATTTCTGGAACGCATGATGATTTGCTCGTCGAAGAAAAGTTAGATCCACATCCAGACTTCCGACTGCTAACGCAAACAGGGTTGTCTGACATTCGGGTAATTGTGTTTAATATGGTGCCAGTGATGGCCATGTTACGAGTGCCAACGATTGAATCGGAAGGGAAAGCTAATATGGAGCTTGGGGCCATTGCGATGGGAATAGATTTAGGTTCAGGGGTTACAACCGGGGCGGCAAAAAAATCTAAATTTATTCGTAAAATGCCGAACGGAGAACCCACTCAAGGTTTTAAAATTCCGCATTGGGACGAAATTTTATATTCGTGTTCTAAAATTCAACAGGTTACCAAAATTGGTTTCTTAGGAGTCGATTTAGTGGTCACTAAGTCTGGCGTGGCGGTGTTAGAAGTTAATGCTCGCCCTGGTTTAAAAATTCAAGTAGCGAATCAAACGCCAATGAAAAAGCGACTCGATAAGGTCGTAGATTTAAAAGTCTTAACGCCAGAAGAGGGCGTTGATATTGCAAAGACGTTGTTTGCTGAGAAATCTATTTATGAAGCCAGTTTTATTCCTAAGCCAATTTTAGGGATTACCGAAAACGTGTTGTTAAACACTGATCCCCCGCAAAGTTTGATCGCAAAAATTGATTTAAACAGCGAGAATAATCAAATTGCGGCAGCGTATTTTAATGAGAACGAAAGACTGTTAGATATAACCTTAGAAGGGAAACGTTTAAAGTTGCCGATTGAAAAAATGAAAGGAAAAAAAGGCGACGCTGATTTAATTTTAGCCGGGAAATATTTAACAGACTTTTATATCGATGCGAACAAAAAATTTATACAAAAAAATCTAGCCGAAACGTCGGCGGCTTCCGTTGATGAAAGAATGTTACGTAATATTGATAGAAAAGTGTGTGAGATCGACACTCAAATTAAGTTACTCAGTTATATCAATCCTCGTAATCTGAATGAGCAGAAGGCGTTATTTTTAGCGAATTCAGGCTTTTCACCGCGTTTTTTCTATAAAGAATTAGATTTGGACTTTATTCAGATGCGGAATGATTTGAAAAAAATTCCCTCTGTAAATCATGAACTATATCCGCTTTACAGCGAAAAAATTAAAGAACTAGAACATAAGTTAATGATGCTGGAAGCCCGAGGCTCAAGCGAGTATTCTGAGTTATCACAGGCCGTGTTTGGAAAAGTAACCCGACATTTGTATCAGGAAGCCTTAAAGTTTATTAAAGAGCACGAATCGGATTTAGTCGCCGATACCAGCCCAGAACTTGATACAAAAAAATCGGTTGAGATTTTAAAAGAATTTTTAGCAGAACATAACCTTGGGCATTGGCAGATTAAAATCTTAGAGGACTCGGTAGCGGATATTCAAGTCACTAAGCGAGAATCTATTTTGGTAAAAAAAGGCGCTAAGTTTACTTCTAACCGGCTAAAAGCCTTATTGGTGCACGAAATAGGGACGCATGTTTTCCGGTATGAAAACGGTAAAACCCAGCCTTTACGAATTTTAGAGCGGGGGACGGCGAATTACTTACGAACCGAAGAAGGGTTAGCGATTTGGAATCAAAACCAACTCGGATTGAGTTTAGGGGATAAATTTTTAACACCAGGGTATCAAATTGTAGCGCTTTATATGGCCCAAAAAATGGGTTTCCACGATTTGTTTAATTATCTTAAATCAACTTTTGATCTAACCGATGAATTAGCGTGGAAATTGTGCTTAAAGTCTAAACGTGGATATGAAGATAGTGAAGCCAAAGGGGCTTTTACTAAAGATGCTTTGTACTTTATGGGAATGCGAGAAATTGACCGCTTTATTGTTAAAGGCGGCGAAGTGGCTGATTTATATGTTGGAAAAATTAGTGTTCCTGATTTACCTTTGGTGCAAAAAATTGAGGGCTTACGACCAGCAAAGTTTTTACTGTAATTCAGGGTGTCTAGCTAAATAATCAACGAGTTTTTCGGCTTGGGCTTGGGCCGAATCAATAATTAAGAGTGACGGAAATAAATTTTTTACAATCGTTTTTAACGCGCTGTAATGGGTACAACCAAGAATGAGTGTATCGATTTGGTGTTCGTCTATTAACGTTTGAATATGAACTTTTAAATAGTCTTGGCAGGCTTTAGAGTTCGTCTCGCCTGCTTCTATCCACGGAACTAATTTCGGTGTCGCAATCGGAAAAACTTTGGCTAGGGGCGCAATTTTAAACGCCTCTCGTTGATACTTTCGTGTGTCTACGGTGTGTCTGGTAGCAATAATACCAATCCGTCGAGGCGGTTCGAATTTTTGTTTAGGCTGGTTTTCGAGGGCGGCTTCGATCGCGGGGATTAAACAACCGAGTACCTTTTTATCCGGTTCTGCCTCTTGCATAGTTCGTAGTGCTCTGGCCGAGGCGGTGTTACAGGCCAGTAAAACCAGCTTGCAATCTTGATCAAATAAATTGTTCACGCCGTGAGACGTTAATTTGTAAATTTCTTCTGGTGATCGGTCTCCATAGGGGGCATTTTTATGATCAAAAAAACCAATAAATTCGTGTTGTGGTATGCGTTTTTGGCATTGCTGCAGGGCTAATTTGCCACCGTATCCAGAATCAAAAATTCCAATTTTCATCAAGATGGATTTTACCAAGAACGGCCTCCACCGCCACCAAATCCGCCCCCAGAACTTCCGCCACCGCCAAAGCCACTACTGCCTCTAGAACTGCTGGTGCTTCTTGGGGTTGAACTACGAATAGAACGGGCGGCGCTGGTCGTTATGCTTTTTTGTAATTGGTTGAAATTAGGCGTAGAGGAGCCTTTATACCAATCGGGAATTTGAATTTTACCTTCAAATACTTTGGCCCATTTGTCGGTTAACCCTAGCGCTACCGCGTAAGGTAAATTTTTTTCAAAAATTTGTTGCGATTCACTCCAGTTAATGCGTTGTTTATCAGCCGTTTTTAAAAATAATTTATAGCCGTTGATGTCATGTTTAAGTAAGCGCCCAGCTTTATTTAGAGGGGGGAGGGCTACCGCGGCAACGCTTCCGGCAATAACCGATATTATGGGGAGCGGACTTTGAGCAATGCCAGTAAAAACAACCATGGCAAAGAGCAGCAGTGTTCCAAATAAAAACACTTTTAAGACGCCTTTTAGTGCTAAGTTTGAAGTTCGTAGATAGTCACCAACGCTTAATTTTATCTGTCTTACAAGCTGCCCATATTGGGTATACCAAAAAATTGATTTTTTGTTTTTGGTAAGGGCGTCTAAGGTTGTAGGTTCTTCAGATTGAAGAAATAAGTGGTCATACACAAATTTTTCATCCTCATCGAGTGTGTCTAGATTTTTACCGGTTGGTGTAAATTCATAGGTCGTTTTTTTAAAGACCCCGTCGGTTTTAACTTCTTTCAGGGTCATCGTCCCTTTAACGGCTAATTGCGTTAGAATGGCCGTTAGGTCACGATCAATCGTGCGATTGCGATCAAAAAAACCTAGAGCGCCAATAGAAATATTTTCTGGCGGATGATACAACGGGATAAGGGCTTTTTGTGGGGCGCTTTCTTTTCGAATTTTATAATTACGCCACACGCCCCAAATCGGGAAGAGTAAAAATAGATACTGCAGTTTTTTCGCCCAAGCCGTCCAATCAATCTCATAGGCTCGTTCTGGAATAATGACTAACCCTTTGTCCCACCCAAAAACAACCGTAAAGCCCTGGCCTAAGGCTAAATTTTGGGTGGTTTTAAAGGCCGCGGCACCTTGACCTTCACCAATCTCAAAATCACAATTTTGAGTCGTTGAACCTTTTACCCCTGTAAAACATTTTGCTTTAATAGACGTACTTACTGTTGGAAGTTTGAGTAATGCGGTCGCTTTTTCTATAGGCGCGTCCCACTCATTACCTGTAACGTTCCAGTAAAATTCGTCGTGCTGTTCGAACGCATTAATCACGCCGGTAACCGTATAGCTGATAACGTAGGTTTCGGTTGGCTCTACCGTTTTGTTCGCGTCTCCAATTTTAAGCGATAGGTCTGAAGCTACGGTACTTTTGGTAAAGTTGCGCGGGACTCCATTTTCATCCGTCACAGAAATATTAGTAATGGGGGTCTTAAACGGCTTTTCGTTTTCGTCGGTATACCGAATCGGAATGTCTCTAAAAATACCGTGTTTATGGGTTTCATTCGTAAAATCAGCCAGAATAGTTTCTTGAATATTTACACTTCCGTCCGCTTGAATATTGGCTTCAAGATTAAACTCTTCAATCGTCCAAGCAAAAGTCTGACTTGAAAAAAAGACGCTTGAAAATAATAAAAATCGAACAAAAAATTTGTTCATATTAAAATTCAGTACTCACATTTTCTCGTTCACCAATTTCAGCTTCAAAGAACTCAGCGTCTTTGAAACCAAACATTTGGGCTAGCAGGTTGGCCGGAAACATTTGAATAGCGGTGTTGTACGCTTGCACAGAGCCATTGTAATAACGTCGAGCCATATTAATGTCGTCTTCCACATTTTTAAGGGTTTCTTGTAATGCTAAAAAGTTCGTGTTGGCTTTTAAATCTGGGTAGGCTTCAGATAAAGCAAACAGGCTTTTCAACGCCCCAGAAAGCATGGTTTCGGCTTGCGCTTGGTCTTTGGCTCCAGAGGCTTGTTGCGCTTGGTTACGCAGCTTAATCACGTCTTCAAACGTACTTTTTTCATGATCCGCATAGCCTTTAATGGTGCTGACCAAATTAGGGATTAAATCATACCGCTTTTTAAGATGGGTATCGATGTCTGACCAGGCCGATTGAACTTTATTAGTGAGCTTGATAAAACGATTGTAGTAGCCTGCCAGCGTCACAATGATGGCCACAATGGCACCGCCGATAATAAGAAGAGTATCCATAGTTATAAGTTAGTTAAGTTAAAGGGTAGCAAATTTTAGAAATATATAAAATTTTGAAATAAATTCAGGCTGACGGTTTTACTTACATTTGCTCTGGCACTTCGATGCCCAAAACCCCGAGACCGGTCTCCAGGATTTCTAGCACTTTAGACGCTAACGCGAGCCGCGCTTTAATAAGCGCTTCTGAATCAGCGTTTAGAACCGAGTTATCGGCATAAAAGCTAGACCAAGTTTGGGCTAGTTCCAGCAAGTAAGTTACAATGTAGGTTGGATTTTTATGTTCAGCCGCCCGATTGAGCACGCCTGGCCACTCTAAAATTTTTACTCCCAGCGGCTTTTCGGCTTCTCCTAAACTTGAGTTCGAACTTAGTTCGAACTCGATGCCGGCGGCTTTGGCTTTTTCTAAAATAGATTTAATCCGCACGCCCGCGTATTGCAAGTAAGGCCCTGTAGCACCATGAAAATCAATCGATTTCTCGGCATCAAAGGTAATGTCTTTATTAGGCGACGTACGTAGTAAAAAGAATTTCCAAGCCGCATTCTGAACCTGTTCGGCAATAACATTAACGTCTTTCTCTGCCAGATCGGGTTTTGATTCTTTGATTTTTTGGGCGGCTAAGGCGTGTAGATGATCCATTAAATTATCGGCATCAACCACCGTGCCTTCACGTGATTTCATGCGTCCATCCGGTAAATTTACCAGCCCATAATTAAGATGATAACATTTGTCGGCTTCCATAACCCCGAGCCGGTCAAGACATTCAAAGAGTACTTTAAAATGATAATTTTGTTCACTAGCGGTGGTGTAAACTAGTAAATCGGGATGCTTGAAATCTTTATCTCGGTTAACGGCAACGGCTAAATCTTGAGTCAGATAAATAGAAGTACCGTCTGGGCGCAGAACGACTTTTTGGCCGAGTTGTTCATCTTCAAAATTAATGACTACGGCGCCGTCTTCTCGCGTCTCAAAGACGCCTCGCTCAAGTCCATCTTGAGCAATCGCTTTCCCTTCTAAGTAGTAATCAGATTCTTTGTAGCTGCGTTCAAATTGCACGCCTTGTCGGTCATAAGTTTTTTGGTGTCCACTGAGCGTCCAGTTGTTCATTTTTTCCCAAATAGCTCTAATCTCTGGTTCGCCGGCTTCCCATTGCTGTAGCATGGTTTGTACTTCGGCATTAAGGCTTTCGTCTTTTTTGGCTTCTTGATCAAATTTTACATAATACCGACCAACAAATTCGTCGCCTTTTTCACCCGTGCTTGCTGGGGTTTCGCCTTGCCCCCAGCGCTGGTAGGCCAGCATTGATTTACAAATATGCACCCCACGATCATTAATAATATTGACGCGGTGCATTTCGGCACCAGCGGTTTCCATTAAATTAGTGACCGAAATACCTAATGCATGATTTCGCATGTGTCCTAAATGCAGCGGTTTATTTGTGTTCGGACCAGAAAACTCAAAGACAACTCTTTGTCCTTGCAGGGAATTAGTTTTGAGCGGCGTTTTAAAGACGTTTTCAAAAAAAGCGGACTGGCTAAAAAATAAATTTAGGTACGGCCCTGACATTTCTGTTTTCTCAACCAAATCGAAACCTTTTAAAGCGTCAGCTACCGCGGCTCCAATTTCAATAGGGGATTGCTTTAAGGCTTTGGTTAGAGCAAAAAATTGCATGGCAAGGTCTCCGTTTTGGCCTTTGGGCACCGGCGAAAATATGATTTTTGAAGCGTTATCAGCGCTCCAATGTTTTGAAAGGTAATCGATTACTTGTTGTTGCATCGGGCAGAGTATAAAAATTAATTTCTAAATTACGAGTTAGATCGGCTAGAGATTCAAATTTTAATGACGATTAAGGGAAAATGTGGAAAAAATGTGTATAAATAACAAGTGAACAATAAAATTGTTCACTTGTAGCTGCGAGACTTATTTCCACTGCACAAAGTGCCTGTCGCTCTGTTCTCGTTTAAACCAAGGCGGAAATTGCGTCGAAACGTCGCCGCCCGTATGTTCGGCAAAAAAGCCGTGAGCCGTTTTAAAATCTTTGGTAACGGCAAAGCCACCGCTAGCACCGTTAATATCTTTCTGGGTGTTAAATATTTGTAATAAACATTTTCCAATCCCTTCGCCGGGTTTAAGTACCAAGACCGAGCCCATTTCGGCCAGTGCGGTGTCTTCGTGCGTTCGGTATTCAAAAAAACCGGTAAGATGACCTTGAGCGTCAAATTGCGGAAACCAGTTTTCACTGGTCTTAAATATTTCTTCAGCCGTTTTGGGCATGAGCAATCCCTCATTAGAGAGGGGATTAATAAGACTTTCTATTTCGTGAGCCAGGGTTTCAGTTAGTTTCATAAGGTGTTTAAAGTTAGGTTATAAGGGGGAGGAAATAAAAAAATCACTTCACGTGCATTAAGCCAGGAAGTGATTTATGAATAAAAAAATTGTACACAAAATCACCGCCGGCGGTAACGGCGGCGGTGAGCGTGAAGGTAGAGCCTAGAGAAATTCATGTTTAGGCGTTTTGTTTTATGATTCTAGTGCCAGCGTGTTCACCGTTTAAAACGGCGTGTAGCTGAGCGGGGTCTTTTCCATTCACAATCCAAACTTCAGAAACACCAGACGCTAAGGCTTTTTGAGCATTTTCAAGCTTTTGTCCCATGCCACCAGTCCCACCGTTAGAGGTGCCATTGCAATGTGTCGCCACAAAATCAGCGGTAATGTCTTCGGCTTGAAGTTCTGCTAGAGCGGTTTTTTGATCCTTAAGCATAAAGCCGTCGGCCGAAGTATTAAGAATAAGTCGCACGGTATCTGAAAACTCGGTAGAAAATCCAGCTACTTGCGCCGCTAAGTGATCATTGTCGCCAAATTGGTGGGCTTGCGTTTCTTTTAGTTCAGAATCATCAACGCCATCGTTGAAGTTAAAAACGTATAAAAGGTTATTATTAATGGCGGTTCGAACGGTGTCTTTTACGGTTTGTCTTTGTAAATCATAATAGGTTACGAGTTTTTGTAAGACCTTCTTGTGTGGAATAGATTGTTTCCAGGCTTCCATCAAATCGGGTTGTCCTAGTTCGGCTAAAACTCTTTTAATAGTCGTATCGTCTACGTCTTTAAAGTCATAGCCATTCATGGCGATTTTTCCAAAGCCAACCGCCCCAGAACTCACTAAAATTGTTGGGTTTGGGTTATTATCAATGACCTGGCCATGTTGCCTCATGATATTATGATCTACCGCGCCTTGCCCTTGAAAATCTTGGGTCGTTAAGACGGCTGTACCATATTTTATAACGTCGAGAGTCGTGCTGTTTTCCATGGGGTATAAATATAAAAAAACTCGTTCTAGTATTTTAGAGCGAGTGAAGAGATTTAAGTTTTAGTTAAGACGCAACAATCACCCAGCTTAGTTAAGCGGGCGACGGGGAGTTGGAACTAAAGAAATATTTCTCATTTGCTGGTTCAATTTAAAGGGGCTTTGATATTTGTCAAATAGTTGTTTTATTGATTAAGCGTAAACGTCCCCAAACTAGGTTCGGTGTAAGCTTGCAAACTTTCTCCAATAATTTGTGCTAGTTCGTTAGCAAAAGGCGCCATAGTCACCGATTTAGTTTCGGCGCGTTCGGCTTGTTTTAACGCTAAATGCAGCTCGGAAATACCGCGTAAGTTTTTACCGTATTTGAAATATCGTAAACTGTCGCTCAGATGTTCCATCGATCTTGAAATTGACATCGCGGCTACCGCGTCTTCATTATTATGGCTGCGTATAATTTTTTCATTTAAAGCCATAATGCTGTGCACCTGAAACTCAGCTTCGGCCGTTTTGCCATGTCGAACCAATTCTAAAAACTGTTGAATTGAACCTTGTAATTCAACCAGTAGTTTTGTTTCAGTGCTACCATGAAAAACTCGTAACTGACGATAGGTCATTAACGCGACTTCACGGCGAGTTAAATTTTTACTAGGCAAGTAATATCCATCAGCAGGCAAATGGGCGATTTGATAGCGTTTGGCGTAGGCGAAATAAGGTTGCATCCAGCTATCATTTGGAATGTCCTTGGCTATATTCCGAACGGAGTAAAAAGGTCGTAAATCAACTTGTCCGGCTCGAAAAAGCATGGTTAAAAATTCAGATTTATCTACGGGCTCATCTGGACGGAAATTTCCAAAAGGCGGCGTTAAAATTTTAGTTTCAACGGCTCGAGCAATAACCGGCGTATACCATTGGTTTGGGTCTACGTCAGCATAGTAAAATTGTGCCTGAAAATCATTGGGAATACTAATGCCACCGGCTCTAAGTGCCACTGTAAGGGCTTCTGCGCGCGTAACGAGTAAGTCTGGCTGAAAAGCCCCATTACGACTATTCATAATATTTACATCATCTAGATGCGCAAAAATACTATAATTAGGGTCGTCGTTAGAAATATCGGTAAAAGCTAATCCTGCGTTTGAGTAACTTAAAATACCGAAAGAAAGGGTCAGAAGAAAGAGGCGCATTGATTTCTTTTTTAACCGAGGAGAGGTGGAAGAAAAGAGCGCCAAATTCATCATCACTGTTGAATATAATTTGTGTTCTTGTCTTGGTCAATTTTTTTGTACATAAATTTAATTTAGGGTTTATTTCTAAAACATATCGCTTGTTATGAGTCCATAGTTATAGCTTGTGAAAAAACATTAAAAATGTTATAATTACCGGATTTTTCAATTTTTAAAAAACAATGAAAAAATTCGCCTTAGTTCTAGGGGTAAGCTTAATGGCTCAGCTATTAGCCATTCCGGCTCAAGCCGCTGAAGATCGTCAATTTACCGTTACGGGTTATTATTCGCCACTCCCAAACCAAGCGTATTATGTAACAGGGAGTTATGAGGCAGAGAAACGTTTGAATGGCCATGGCATTGCTGGAGCGGATGGAACGCCTGTATTTCCGGGAATGATTGCGGCCCCTTCTTCTTATGCGTTTGGAACCGTCGTTTGTTTGCCCGATTTTGGGTGTGGGTCAGTGCATGATCGAGGGGGGGCGATTGTAGAAGCTGGTGGGCGAAATATTGCTCGACATGATCGTTTAGATTTATGGATGGGGTATGGTGATGAGGGTTTAGCTCGAGCCTTAGATTTAGGGTTATGGCATACGCAAGGCACTTTGTATGAACCAGCGGAAGCGGGTGATATTAACGTGGCCGTGAACTTTAAAGCGGTAACCCCAATTAATCGAATTTTAGACATTCCAGCCGTAAAGCAGTTTGTTAAAAACTTGTATAAAGGGGCCGAAGGCGCAGAAGTGAAAGCCGTTCAAGAAGCCCTTAGCACACTCGGTTTTTATTATGGTTCCATTCATGGTGAATTTGATACCGAGTTAGAGCAAGCCGTGCTTGATTTTCAACTTGAAAACTTTGTTATTGACTCTGTGTCAGAAGTTGGCGCTGGGGGCTTTGGACCCAAAACCCAAGAAGCACTTACTAGTGCTTTGATTAAACATGAAACACAAAAAGCGTTGCTAGAGCGATGGAATGATTTTCATTTCGAAGGCAATTTATCAAAAGGGAAACGAGATGAATCGGTTTTAAAACTACAAGAAATTTTAGTGCAGCGTGAGTTACTAGATCACCAACCAACGGGTTATTTTGGAAATCTTACAAAGGAAGCCTTAATCGCGTTTCAATTAGAGGAAGGTTTAATTGCGAATGAAAATTCGGCTGGAGCGGGCAGTGTTGGCCCCAAAACAAGAGAACTATTGAATGAACTTTTAGAACTAGAGAGCGAACAACAGCAGGCGGATAAAGCCGCGCAGCTAGCTTACATAAATCAAAAGAACGAACTCCTTACCTTGGCCGGCTTAGAGGCGCGGCCAACTCAAAACTTAATTGTTAAAAAATGATCTTTACACTAACTAAATCGTTAACGTTTTCACAAGCGAGCGAGTTTCTTCTGGCGAAGGTTCAGCGAGCGCAGGCTCAATGTTACCGCCAACTGATGAAGAAGGTTAAAGCGATGACAAAGAAACCCCTTGTGAAAGGACTCTTTAAGTTTAATCAAGCGTTAGAAAAATCGCTTAAAAAAATGATGAAAGGGTTGCACCGAATTGAAAAAACAGCTCTTTTTAAGTTCAGTGGAATTTGTGCTAATGCTTTGATTCGAACCGTTAAAAATGACGGACTTACTTTTACTATTTTATTGACTTCACTTGGCTACACAGCTTGGTGTTACTTTATTTAAAACATGCCAAACCGAGCTGTAAACGCTGATTTTCAAAACTTATTTCAATTGAAATTTGATAAAGAAATGCTTGAGGTAGGTTTATTTCAGCTCTTCTTTTATTTAGGCCGTAACTTAGTGGTGCTTAGTTTGGCGTACCATATGTATGTCAATTTAAGCTATGAATTATGGCAAGTGGCGGCCTATTTCTTGGTCGGACAGATTTTTTGGGTTTTGCCCGTGCCCATTGTGGGGCCGATTATTAAGCGTATTGGGGTCAAGCACGCTATTGCTTCGCGAGCCTTTGCTTTGTGTGTTTATTGGTTAGTGTTGCCGTTGTTGCTGACAGAGAATTTTGCTCAAACGATGATTTGGCTTTTACCGCTCTTTTTTATTCGAGGGCTGTTTGGCGCTACCTCGAACATGGCGTACGACGTGTTTTTATCACATCACTTAAATAAAAAAAGCCGCGGTCAGTCTCTCGCGTACTTACAAATTGCTATTATGGTAGGGACTATTCTGGCCCCAATTTTAGGGGGTATTATTACGGATCAGTTTGGGTTTGTTTATACAACTTATATTGGTTTGGGATTCTTTTTGCTAGCAGGCGGGGTGCTGCTGTTAACCCCTGATGAGAAATTTAATTTCCCTTATAGTCCACAAAAATTTATTTTAGATTTACCGAAAGAAACGCCAAAACCCTTACTCCAAGCAGAGTTTGGACGCGTCTTTTTTGATGGAGTGATGTACGTCGCTTGGCCTTTGTTCTTGATTATTGTGCTCACCAATATGACCAGTATTGGCTTGGTAGCGGGTGTTTCTTCGGGCGTCGCCATGGCGGTCGCGTTTTGGATTGGTAAGAAAATGGATAGTGGCAAAAAAGGGCCTGAGAAAACTTTAAGGCAAGGGGCCTACCGCTCCATTATTTTGAATTTTATTCGAGGGGTGTGGTGGGAACCCTTAACGATTGGGATTATTGATAGCCTTAATAAGGTGAATGACCAAACAATGAAAGTGCCCTATGATA
>CAJQJI010000038.1 GCA_905478675.1 Candidatus Altimarinota bacterium | reverse complement strand
TTGATGTCTTTCACGTCAACTCGTACAGAAACAGTAGTGTTACCGTCTTTAGGTACTCGGATTCGTGAAGCGTTACCAAGTTCAAATTGAATTTTACCTGCAACCGCAGTTTCAGTTTGAACAAGTGCACCAGCTTCGTTGTAAAGTTTGAACGTTACACGATCACCAGCTGTAGCGGCATCACCACCAGTTGTTTCGAAGTATAGATCAGAGATTTGTACTTCATCATCTTGTGCAGAAAGTCGAATTTTCAAGATTTCAACGTCAGTTTGGTTTGCTACAAGAATGTCAGAGAAAACAGTTTCTCCTAGTTCTAGAGCTAGTTTACCAGAAAGTAGGATGTTGAATAGAGCCCCTTGTAGAGGATTCCCAGCAAGAGTTGTAGTTGAATTAATGTTAACTGTAACTTCTTGACCGTTTTCAACGTTATCAGCGTTAACCGCTGTAACATCTACACGGAAAGTAGAGTTAGCATTTTGTTGTACTACAGCTGCACCTAAGTTAACGGCAGTTGCAAAAGTATCACCCGCTAATGGGTTTGTACCTTCTGCCCCAAGACCAATCACGTTTCCAGAGATTGACATAACGGCAAAGTCTGTAGCAGTAGCTGCACCACCAGTAGCACCAGTAACTCGGATAATATCACCAACCGCTAGTTCACCAGCGTCAGCAACAGTAATAGAGCTAGTACCAGCAGGGTACTGAGAAATAATTCCACCTACAAATTCAGTATTTGCATGTGGGTTAACTAATGGCGTAGTAACGGTAATAGTTGTAGCCGTAACAGAAGCAATAGTTTTAACCTCAGCGTTTGCACCAGTAGCAGTACCGTCAGCAGAGATAGCGATTTGTTCACCAGCAGCGAAACCAGAAGCATCAGTAACGTTAATTACTGTTGAACCAGCCCCAACCGCATTAGGTTGAACAGTTGATCCTTTAAGAATTTCATCAGCATTAGCGAAATCTTGAGCATTTGCAGCAATCGTAATTGATGTTGCATTTGGAATAGTAACAACTGCTGTTTCGAAAGATACACCACCTTGATCAATAACGATCGCATCTCCAACAGAGAAGATAGAGCTATCAGCAACAGTCAGTGTAGTAGCACTAGCGGCAGGATCTGCCGTCAATGTAGTTTTAGTTGAAACAGTAACGGTACCAGGACCAGCTGCAAGCGTTGTAGAAACAGGGTTTCCAGCTGCCGCAGAAGTATTAGTATCGAATACTACTTCGAATTCTTTTTGAGAAGCTGAATCTACAACCACAGATAGGTCGTTGAAAGTCGCTCCACCATTTGTATCAAGATTTCGAGACGAACCTTGTTGAGTTCCCCCAACGAAGATAGCGGCTGTAAAGTCTTGGATGTTAGTGTTAGCTTCACCAGTAGCGGTAGCGTCGATAGTAACAGAAGTTACGTTAACGTCTCCTGAATCATTGTTATCAAGAACAAATTTCATCATAGAAACATCATCTACACCCGCCACGATTTGTTCGTTATTAGCGAAACCATCCGTTCGAGAAATTGTAAGAATAGATTCTTCAACTTCAACGAAAGAAGCTTCAGCAGAACCTAGAACCGTTTCGATTTGGTCACCAGTTGAGATGTACTCAGGTGAATCAAAAGCTGTTTGTAGGATTTGCATTTTAATAGATGAACCAGTTACGGCGTCATCTTGAACGTTCCCAACTAATTTAAGAACAGACGTACCAGCAATTTCAAACGTAGTGTTGAAAGCTAAGTTAGCGTCAGCCAAGTTAGTTCCAGAGAAATCATTCTCAGTATCGATCAATTTGTCGTTTAAGTATAAACGGAAATTGTCGAAGTAAGCGTTCATTTGAGCCAACGTCATGTTGGTTGATTTAGTTGTATCAGTGAAAGCTTCTTTAACGTCGATTGTAACACCATCAGTAATGATAGGTTGATCAACTACTAGACGAGCTGTAAGGAATACAACATCGTTAGAACCAGGAGCGTACTCTTGGTTGTTTAGTGAAGAAGGATCTCGAGAGATAGTTAGGTCACCAGCTTCGATAAGGTAAGCTCGAAGACGAGCACAGTTATCTTCAGCTGATTCACCAGTACAAGAAGAACCAGAATCAACAGTAGAAGTACCAGACAATTTTCGTCCGTTACCAGTATCTGAAATAGCTTTAACACCAAATGCAGTACCGATTTCAACACCTACGATATCTTCGAAGTTATCAACTTTGAAGTTGATTACATCGTCTTTTTCAGCTGAAACAATATCAGCACGAATAGAGAAGATTCGAGAATCACCGTCTTCAATAATGTAACCACCAGTTACACCGTTATCTAGACGGAAAGTCATGTAATCACCATCAATGATAGTTTCAGCAGAAACTTGTTCACCAGAAACGTAAAGACCTACGTTTTCTAGGTTGTCTTCAAGTTCAGCCGTACCGTCATTTTTGAAAGTAATAGCTCGTAGCTCAACATCTTTGTTGGTGTCTGAAGCATTAAGCATTCGGAATTTACCAAGTTCGATGAAAGAATCTCCAACATCAACGTTCGTATCAGAACCAAGTGGAGAGAATTTTAATTGAGTTACTTCGTAATCAGCCACTTCCATTTCTTCACCTTCAATAGGGAAGTTTCCAGCGATGTTATCAGCAGATGAAACAATGTCATCAGCAGAAACAAGCACGAATCGGTTGTGGTGTCCTACGTTTTTATCAGTTGATGTGAATTTCATTGAAGAAACTACATCAGCGATAATAGTTTGACCAGCAGGGATTACGATTGGTGGGTTGAATCGAAGTTCAACAACATCATCGTTATTTACTGATTTGTCGTTACCAACTTTGAATCCGTCGATTTCTAACCAAACGTTATCAAAGTCGTCGTTGTCCCCAAGACCTAGACGAGTGAAAGTCATTGAAGAAATTTCAATGTCAGAGTCGTCAGAAGCTGTCAATTCAACAGTTGTAAAAGGTACAGATGTTGCATTGAAAGGGATGTTAGTACCTCGTGGAGTTTCGTTTGAAAGCATAACTTCCAAAGTTCCTTCCGCGATACCAGTGAAGGTACCAAGAGCTACTAGTTGAGCATCGTAAACGATTTTAGCCGTTTCAGCACGAGTAACTGCGTTACCAGGACCGAAAGTACCGTCACCGTAACCACGCATAGCGCCGTTATTGTAAACAGTTTCAACGTAACCGTAGAACCAATCACCAGCTGTAACGTCATCAAAATGAGGCGCGCCAGATAGATCTTGATCTAAAGCAAAACCGTTAACTACCATTTTAGCAATTTCAACTCGGTTGATTCCAACACCAGGACGGAACATTCCATCAGGGTATCCGTTAATCCAACCTTCGTTGTACATTGTTTCAATGTAATCGTAGAACCAAGCAGATTGGTCTACATCAGGGAAGTGAGGACCACCAGTAGTATTAATATCTACACCAGTAGCCAACACGATAACTTTAGAAACTTCAGCACGATTCAATTGTCGGTTAGGAGCAAAAGAACCATCATCGTTTCCAGAAAGAACGCCTTGATCCATAAGTTCTTCGATAGCTTCATCAGCCCATGTAGGGATTTGAGCATCGTCAGTAAATCCTAGATCTGCTGCATTAGCAAGACCCATAAGAGCTACTGAAGAAAGAGCTACAGACGCAAGACCTTGTCGCAAAAAAGCAAACAAATTCATGGTTTATAGTTTTAAAAAGTATTATTTTTTCAGAATTTAGACGAATCTAAATTCCTCTATATAAAATTGATAAGCTCAATAATAAAAGCCGTGTTAAAGCCTTAAGGCGATAACAAGCATCCGCGATAATCTCTATAGTAAAAGATAATCACGACTTTTTTCTAGAAAGGTTGCCGCTTGCACCCAGCAATAATCTTTCCGGTTGTTTGAGTCAAAGAACATTTCTTTTTAGCACCGCGCACAAACGTACGCAGCGAACCGAGAGCCCTTCTGCCAGAAACGGCAGAACTCGTAGCAAGTCGGTTAGAAGTGAATAAAGGGTAGTCTCTGAAAGCTTAAAGTCAAGCCTACACAGACACAGGTTTACTCACGAAGCCAAGAACGGAGAGATGACACCCCTTGTTACAAAAAAAGCCCCATTTCAGGGCATTAAGAGTTGCGATAATTTGAAAACATTTTATTTGGAGTTCGAACTAAGTTCGAACTAGAATTTTTTATTAACCAGAAAAGTCGTTTTTTTTAAAAGTCGGCAATTTCCCGAAACTTTCCCGAGACCGGTCTCCAACAAAATCAAAACCTAAACACAAGCCGGGCACGGAGATTACTTCAAAAATAGAGACCGGTCTCGGGAAATAAAAAAAACTATTCCACCGAGGCTTCGCCCGAAACCGAACCCTTTAAATTCGCGCCCGCTTCCGACAAATTATCAAGCGCGGCCTTGGTTTCATCTAAAGCCTGCTTAGTTTCATTTAAATTAGTTTGGACCTCTTCAAACTTCGCTTGACCTTGCGCCGCAGCCTCTTCTAAAGCCGTTTGCCAACCCTGCACTTCGGCACTTAATTGCGCATAACGCGCTTGCAAATCCTCTTGTTTCCAGTCTTCTAAATCCCGCTCTAAAGCTTTTGTCACCACGGCTGGTACATATTTAGCCGTATCAGGATTTTCATCCAAAAACCCCAATATCGTTTCACGGTACAAAAACAACACCCACAAACCACAAACCACTAAAAGCACTTTTGGCAGAAACCCAACGCCTCGCCTACGTCGTCGGTATCGATCATAATAACGACGCATTAGTCCTCAAATAAGGTATTGATATCCGTCCCTTTAAATTCACTCAATTTTGTTTTCAAAGTAGCTAACTGGCCTTCGTTTAGCTTGGTAGCGGGCAAATCAAAGCCAGGAAGCGGTCGCTTGAGCTTAATTTCCGGCGGCGTGATAGTACTGGCTGGCGGCACCACATTCGGCCCACTAATTTCCGCGGCAATATGCGAACGAGCCTGACACTCTGCACATTCGGCGGAAAACTCAACTTGATGCCCTTTAACCCCTTGAATCTCTATTTTTTCCTTCGAAAAAGGCGCCTTACATTTAGGACAGTGTATTTGCGTTTGAATTCGAGTGATGATTTTTTGTAAATATTCAAGTTTCATGGTTCTATTATTTAAACAAATTAGACAAAAAAGCACAATTTTTTCGAAGAAAAACAAAAGCCTCGTAGCGAGACCGGTCTCCGCCGACAAAATCAAATTTGGAGGCCTCAAATTTGGAGACCGGTCTCTAGTTGGCAGAGTTCTCTAGCTTTCTAACCCTCTAGCAAACTAGCCCTCTGTCCCTCTAACCGCTTAATTATCCTCGGTAATTAGGCGCATCTTTCAAAATTCCGACATCATGTGGATGTGATTCACGCAAGCCAGCCCCCGTAATTTGCACCATTTGGGCTTTAACCTGGAAATCTTCAATATCTTTGGCCCCAGTGTAGCCCATAGAACTACGAATACCGCCACACAGTTGGAAAATTTCACCAGACAGTTTTCCTTTTAATAAAATTTTACCTTCGATCCCTTCTGGCACTAATTTATCATCGGCTACATTAGACTGTGCGTAACGTTCTTTTCCGCCCTTCTTCATCGCCGCAATAGACCCCATACCTCGGTAATACTTATAAGTTTGACCTTCCGAGTAAATAACTTCCCCAGGGCTTTCTTCGGTACCAGCCAAAAGCGATCCCACCATCACCGTACTCGCTCCACCCGCTAGGGCTTTGGCCATATCACCAGAATATTTCACGCCACCATCCGCAATAACCGGAACCCCAAGTTCTTTGGCTTTCTTTGCCGTATTCATTACAGCCGTTAATTGTGGCACCCCTATACCTGCAATAATTCGGGTGGTACAAATAGAACCCGGCCCAATACCAACTTTAACCGCATCAGCCCCAGCTTTAACCAAGGCTTCACAGGCTTCAGGCGTGGCAATATTGCCCCCAACTACATCTATTTGTGGATGGTTTTTCTTTACGTACGCCACCGTATCAAGCACCCCTTGCGAGTGACCATGAGCCGTATCAACCACTAAAATATCAACGCCAGCCTGCACTAACAACGCTACTCTCGCTTCCATGTTATGAGCGGGCCCAACGGCGGCGGCTACCAACAAACGCTTTTGTGAGTCTTTCGCCGCATTTGGATAATCTTCATTTTTTTCAATATCTCGACGCGTCATTAAGGCGTGCAGTGTGCCATCTTCGTTTAAAATTAAAAGCTTAGAGTGCTTTGATTCTTCTAACACATCATTGGCTTCGCTTAAAGTTATCGGCGCCTGAGCGGTTAACAAGTTTTCGACCGGTCGCATTCGCTCTGAAACTTTCAGATCCGCATGTTTATGGCCTAAATAATCATTCCGGGTTAACAATCCCACCACTTTAGATTGCAGCGTTCCGTCTTCGGTAATAGGGACTGCTTTAAAGCCATGTTCGTCACGAATTTTAACCGCATCAGAAACCAAGTGATTTGGTGAAAGCACCATGGGTTCTTGAATAAAACCATTTTCATAACGCTTAACCCGCGCCACCATAGCCGCTTGATCTTCGGGTTCACAATTTTTATGAATCACTCCAATCCCACCCTGCAACGCCATAGCAATAGCCATTCGGTCTTCGGTTACCGTATCCATCGCCGCCGACACAATCGGAATATTAAGACTTACGTTCCGAGTAAACTGTGTTTTTAACGACACCGTTTTCGGCAAAATATTTGAATACTGCGGAACCAGTAAAACATCGTCAAACGTGAGGGCCTGTGGAATATTGCTCATGAGCTCAAAGGTTATTTGCGCCAAATTAGGGCAATGACAATTTTTCGTCAAGTACTCCTGACTAAACTTTTCTAAAGAAGCCTTAAGTTAGAATAAGAAATTCAATTTTTCTTCTAAAGCTGCCGCAAGGTCTGGCGCTAAACGAGCCTGTAAACTTTGTAAAAAAGCTTGGCTTTCCGCATTCCGAGGTAACGCTTCGACCTGCGTATTTAAGTACGCTAACTGTTCCATTTTAACGGGCGACTGTTGTACTTTACGCAATACACTCACCACATAATTCTCGGCCAGCACTTTTAAAGCTTCTGCTTGTTCTGGCGTTGCAACTGACGCTAAGTAATGCAACAAAACATAACGATTAAAGGCGGCTACCTCCGTTTCAACTGGCGCAAACGCTAAACTATTTTTATTTTGTTCCAGCACGGCAAATAATTGTTCTAAAGCATACGCTTCAGTTAAGACATCCGTTCGATCTGTTTTTTTAAGTAAGGCTGGATACACATCTTCAACCGAAACCAAATCTAAATTTGTCCGACGATTCATCACCATATCACGCCCGTTATCTAAAATTTGCGTCACAGATCGGAAACTTTGTTCCGCTGAGATAATTTCTTCATGCGCCCGGCCACGTTTACCAAGCAACATATGTTCAATTCCGGTTAACGCTTTAGTTCGGGCAATAATAAGCTTCCCAATAATCGCCTCTATTTGGGCATTTGAAAGTTCTAAATCATCTGGAATCACTACGTCTGACTGGGTTAATACCGTATCGCTACTTAAAACAATTTCTTCTCCAGCCTGAGCCATCACAGCGCCATCATTTAAATCGTAAACAGTGACATTTAAATACCCTGGTAAAATTCTTGTTTCTCCCGTTTCAGATACCTCTACGGCTACTTCGCCACCCAAATTATTTTTTACTAATCCACGATCAGTTTTAATCGCGGCTTTTTGCGACGCGGTATTATTAACTTTGCCTTTATCTAAATAAATTTGACCGGCCCGTTCTAACTTTAACCAGCTACCGGATTCAACTTCTGACACAAAATGATCTGTCGTAATAGAGGCTTGCCCATGACGCCCAACTCGCACCCAATCACCTTTTTTTAAAACTTCTGTACCAGAGACTAGCAAACTTTCATCGCCTCGAATAATTTCTACTACACCGCCCTGACTCACAATTTGCCCCACTACTCGGTTAGAAAGAAACGGCATATCTAAAACGCCTGCCACACTTAACAAAAGCGCGCTCATGGTTGTTAAAGAAATCCCTTTAAGAAAATACGATCTAAACCGAAGCCAGCGATAAGGTTTTGTTTGTTGGGCATACTGCTGCAAAGTACGTTCACGCAATGTCGCCTTAAAAGTAGGTTCCGCCTGAGGGCGAACTTTATTAAAGCAAAACTTCAGTCGCGATTCTAGATCTTCAAATCCCATGTTCACCACTGCAAACGACTGCCAGCGTAAAACGTTACAACTTTTTCACTAAATCTTTTCCTTGGCCGGCATAAAAAGTCAGGGCCGCATCAATCAACGCCCCCCAAATCAAACCTTCAATCGCCAGTTCAATAATGGGCATTGAATTCGCAAAATGAAAATCAGAGTAAGACGCAAAAGCCTGCATCATATCTTGATGCACCAAACACCCAAGCACTAAATTAAGTCCAAATCCAACCAAACCACCACGCAGTAAGGGCGGCATTCTTAAACCTAAAACAGGATGTTTGACATATAAGCCAGCAAACGCAATAACGACCCCAAAGACTAAGTACCACCCCAACATTCCAAATCGCAAAGCCCAATCACCACTAGGCTGCAACACCGGTAAAGAAAAAAAGACCGAAACGCCAACCGCGGCCCCAAACAACTTTCCAAGTAGAATCCTAAGCGTTAAAGAAGTGGGGCGCGTCCGTTTTTGAGATTTCGATTCAGCCATAATTTTTTAAATAAGTTTGGCTATTATAGCACTAAAGGCTGACCGATTCAATCATAACTGGTTCCAAAGGACGATCCATCATGTCCGTTGGCACAACTGCAATTTTATCAACGACATCCATCCCTTCAGTTACATGCCCAAAAATAGTGTGTTTCCCGTCTAGATAGGCGGTATCTGAAGCGTGCACAATAAAGAACTGTGAACCATTCGTTTTAGGGCCACGGTTCGCCATAGAAATAACACCGCGAACATGCGATAGTTCTGGCACAATTTCGTCTTCAAATTCGTCTCCCCAAATACTTTTACCGCCGGTTCCGTTTTGATTTTCGTAATCACCACCTTGAATCATAAAGTTTTCGATTACCCGGTGAAACGGCGTGTTATCGTATTTACCGGCTTTGGCTAAGCCAACAAAGTTTTCAACCGTTTTAGGGGTTTTATCAGCGTAAAGCTCTAAAGTAATATCGCCATAATTAGTATGTAAAGTTACTGTTTCTGTCATTTTTGAATTTAGTGAAGTACAACCAGTCATAATTAAAACTGCAAACGCGCACAAAGCCAATTTTGTTAAATATTTCATGGTAAGTTTATCATAATAAGGGATTTTAATGAGTAAAGAATAATCTAATTAAGGTTTTATTTAACCAGTTTAGAAGCGATAAAACCAGCCTCTGTTGCCGCCGTTTTACTGACAAAAAATCGTCGCTTTACCGGGTCCGTTCCTCGGGCCGCATAGGTGTTACTAGGATAAAACTTCATCGTGCCCGTATTACCGACAAAGGCAAAATCACGAAAGTTTTGATCATACTCGCTCGGTAATTGCCCCAACGCCACCAAGTGCTCGCCATCCCCTTCCACAAAATCCTCGTTCCATACCAAACGCACCGCGCCACTTACTTTCGTTTTCAAACTATCGCCCTCCATCGCTTTTAATTCAACAATCGCTATTTCTTGATATTGTTTTTCTAAGCACATCGGCGCGGCGGCCACTTTTTTTTCAAGCGTGGCCACCGAACCAAAACCAAAACTCGCTAGCGTTATAACTAAGAGCGGAAGCCCTTTTTTCCAATCTTTCATCACCCTAAACCTAAGGAGTCACCACCCGACAAGGCAAGAGCCAAACTTAAAGAAATCTTAATGAAGCGTGGATGCCTCGACTCCCGTTGACTTTTGAGCCCAACGGAGCACAATCGCGCCTGAATATTTTTAGAATTACTCATGCTGCGCACGCACCACTGCAACCAACTTCGCCCAACTGATATTGATAAAACCATCACGCTTAGCGGGTGGGTAAATAACCGCCGAGATCACGGAGGGATTATTTTTGTAGATTTACGAGACGCCAATGGGATTACTCAAATCGTGCTTGATCCGAGTATTAACCCCGAAGCTCATGCCGCCGCTGAACACGTTCGCGCTGAATGGGTATTACAAGCCACCGGAAAAGTTCGAGCTCGAGGCGAAGGGTTAGATAACCCAAAACTAGAAACAGGTGAGATTGAAGTCGCCATTGAAAAATTAGAAATTTTAAACCAAGCTCAAACGCCGCCTTTTGAATTAAATGTCGAGAACGACATTCGAGAAGACCTGCGGCTTGAATACCGTTACTTAGACCTGAGACGTTCTAAAATGCAACGAAACCTGCGTTTACGCCATGATATGGTAAAAGCCATTCGCGACTATTTTGATGAAGCCGGTTTTATGGATATTGAAACCCCAATCATGGTGAAAGGGACGCCAGAAGGTTCACGTGAGTACCTCGTGCCTTCACGACTACACCGAGGTGAATTTTACGTGCTACCACAATCACCACAGCAGCTTAAACAACTGCTAATGTGCGGCGGGGTCGATAAATATTTTCAGATTGCTCGTTGTTTCCGAGACGAAGATTTACGCGGAGACCGACAACCAGAATTTACCCAATTCGAGATTGAGATGGCGTTCTGTCAGCAAGAAGATGTGATGAAAGTCATTGAAGATTGTTTTCACGCTCTCACCGAAAAATGTGCGCCTAACAAAGAATGGAAGTCTTATTTAGAAGACGGTCGATTTAAGCAAATCACCTGGCAAACAGCATTAGAAAAATATGGTTCAGATAAACCAGACCTACGGTTCAAACTAGAGTTTGTCGATATGACCGCTGAAGCTAAAACCTGTGGTTTTGGGGTATTTGAAAGTGTAGATAGCGTGCGAGTTATGCGTGTCCCAGGCGGCAGCAAACTAAGCCGAAAAGATATTGATGAGTTAACCGATTTGGCCCGAAAACACGGCGCTGGCGGGTTAGCCTGGGTCCGAGTCGGAGAAGATAGTGGGCCGGTAATGAAAAATTCTAAACCGGAATTTATTACGGCTTTAGTCGAAAAAACAGACGCTAAAGACGGCGATTTAATTTTCTTCGGAGCGGGCACGTTCTTACAAAGTGTAGAACCACTAGGTCAAGTTCGTTTAGCCGTCGCCGATAAGTTTGGTTTAAAAGATCCAAACCATTTTGCGTACGCCTGGGTGATTGATTTCCCTATGTTTGAACAAAAAGAAGATGGCAGCATGCAAGCCGCCCATCATCCATTCACACGACCAAACCAAGAAGACCTAGAAATGCTTGAAAGCGATCCGATGAAAGTGCGTTCATACGCCTACGATATTGTATTAAACGGAGTAGAGCTGGGCGGTGGATCGATTCGAATTCATGAACCAGAACTACAAGCCAAAATGTTTGAAGTCTTAGGACTTTCAAAAGAAGAAACTGAAATGAAATTTGGTCACATTCTTAAAGCCTTCAAATATGGAACCCCGCCACACGGTGGTTGTGCCATGGGGCTTGATCGAGTGGTGATGCTGTTTGCCGACGAACCCAATATTCGAGAAGTAATGGCTTTCCCTAAAAATCAATCAGCACAAGACTTAATGCTGGGCGCGCCATCGGCCATGCCTGAAAAAGAACTTGAAGAACAAAACATTCAAGTCATTGAAGAAGACTAAAAAGCCAAAAGAGAAGAGGCGAAACCGAAAATCGGGGTCGCCTCTTTAGTTTTTGAAACCAACACCGCTTAGCCACAATCGTCCTCGCTGATTCAGGATAATTTCTCCAGCCGAGAATCAGACGTATACCGGACAAATCGGCGTTGAGGCGTTTTTCGTTTTTGCGAAGGCGTAAAAGCCGTGGTTTCCAGCCCTAGCGCCTTGCGATACTTGCGTTGACGCTTGCGCGCTCGTTTGCCCCCAAAGGGATTTCTTCTCGCCAATTTAACCTCCATCGTTAAGGTCTATTTAGACCCGAGTTTCAAAAATCGCTCCCGAATTTTACCTTTCTTTCGAAGGGAAAAAACCACAAAGAGCTTTGCTCTTTTTAAAATTTAACCGCAAAATAGTCAAGCATGTTCTATAACCTCAATAAATATCTGGCCTCTAGTACCGAAAAAATTATTTACCGTTTTGGTATCAGTCTTCGGTATATCATTATTTCACTTACTTTGTGGACGGCTTTTTTAGGCGGCCTTTCTTATGGCTTGCAACAACTAAATGTGGGAGACGTACTGGAACGAGCGCCTTTAGTTATTTTAGTGCTGACGATTTTATACTACACGGCCTACTGGCTGAGCACCGTTTATTTTGTGACTACGAGTAAAATTTATAAACGAACGGGCCTTGGGTTTGCCAAAGTTACCAGTGCCAAACACACCGAAATTGATGACATGAAAGTACAACAAGGTTTTTTAGAAAAAGTACTGTTTAATACAGGAACCATAAAATTCAATACGCCTGGTAGTGCTGGGTTTGAAATTATTCTGCCACGAGTCGGCGAACCGTTTAACATGAAAAAAACTTTGTATGAAGCGTGGAATAAATAATTAAAAATTCTGTTTCATCGCCATAAATAAAAGAAAAAAACATGAAAATAATTGTTCCGATTCGTCCTCGATCTGTCGCTGAATTAGAAATCTTACTACGCAAAATTGATAAACGAGTTGATATAATCGAAGTCTGGTTTGATATCATTGTGCAAGAATTAATGATGGCACCAGGCCTGATTACGCATATTCAAAGCCTGCTAACCCGCAGCAAAATAGAGCAACAAGTAGAAGTTTTGGGCGTGTGTAAAACGGCGGCCGAAAAAGGTTCTTTTCCGGGTAATGCGTCGCAAAGAGTGGAACTACTGACTGAGTTTTTAAACCTAGGCGGCAACTGTATCGACTTAGATGTAAGCCAAAACAGTGCTGATCAAATACAAACTTTTGACCCCGAAAAACTTTGGCTCAGTTACCATGACTTTCAAACCGTTCCGGCCGACTTAAACGAAATTAAAGAGGCGATGAAGAAATTCAGCCCCAGCGTTTATAAGTTTGCGGTTACCCCTCAAAACCAAGAACAACTACAACGCTTTATAGACTTTGCTCAAACCGTTAAAGAACCGGCTATTTTTACCACTATGGGCCCGTTAGGTCTAAAAGGACGAGAACAATTAAAAGCGCTTACTTGGGGCGCATTTTACGCCTTAAGCCCCGAATACACGACGGCCACCGGTCAACCAACCTTAGAAGATTTAAACTAGGCCGTTGTCACCTATTTGCACATTATCCGTCTATCTTTTAAGCTATTAAAAAATATAAATCGTTCTTCACATGAGCATTAAATCCGGTATCAAATCAATTAATCAATTTATTAAAGACTACGCCTTTGTATTAATCATACTGGGGGCCGCTGGCTTCTATTTTATAGGAGGAAACACCCAGTATCCGGCCTCACGAGTCTCAAGCTTTGGCGGAATGGTTTCCTACGACGAAGTCGCAGAAGAGTCCATGGATATGGCTTACAACTCGATCGCGAGCCCTTCGATAATGAGTCGGGCTAAAACCACCGTGAGCGATGTCATGGCCCCACCAGAAGTAAACGCTCAAGGCTTTGACCCTGAAGCCTTAAGTGACCGAAAAATTATTAAAAATGGCTCATTACAATTAGAAGTGGAAGACACCGAAGAGAGTTTAGCCATGGTAGATGCCGAACTACTAACCCAAAAAGCCTACGTAACGCACCAAAATTCTTGGGAAGTTCGTCCAGGCACTTTAGCCTATAATTTAACCATTCGTGTACCCGCAGAAAAACTAGAAACGTTAAGTGCCAACCTAGAAAAACTAGGGGTTAAAAAATCTGAAAATTATTCCACCAGCGATATCACGGCTCAGTACAGCGATACCGCTAACCGTATTAAAAATTTAGAGGTACGACGCGACCGCCTACGAGCCCTAATGGAACGGGAAACCGAAACCATTAGCGACGTCTTAGAAATTGAACGAGAACTCGCTCGAGTTCAAGACGAATTAGACAGTCTTAACAGCACGCAAAAACGTCGTGATACCGATGTTAGTTATTCAACGCTGCAATTAACCCTATCGCCTCAACCAGAAATTGGGGACTTTAGCAGCCCAGATTGGAATTTAGAGGCCTCATGGAAAACGGCCGTTAATGACTTTATTTTTGATGCTCGTGACGTGGTAGACAAACTAATTCGCGCGTTTGTATACACGCCAATTTGGCTTCCATTAATGCTTATTTTATGGGGTCTCAAACGTTGGCTATTTGGCGGCGGTAAAAAAGAAAAGAAAGCGAAAAAATAAACTTTGAAATATTGCTTCTAAAATAGCCCATTACCAAATGGGCTATTTTTTTATCTCTAGCCAACTAAACTAGCTTTGATGACGATGCTCCAAAAAATAATAGCCCAAAAAGAACGCGAAGTTTCTGGCCTTGAGCGCACGTTAAAAAACGCCAAGCCGAGCCCAAATAACCGTAGTTTTTTAAAAGCTTTGCAACGCCCCGAAGGCAAACCGCCACGCCTGATTGCCGAGATTAAAAAAGCCTCCCCCAGCAAAGGCCCCATTGCCCCCGAAGCGGACGTGGTTGAGATTGGCTTAATCTACGAAGCCAGTGGGGCGGCCGCTATTTCGGTGCTCACCGATTACGAATTCTTTCAAGGATCATTATCGGATTTAAACAACGTCGTGCGTGAAGTCGAAATTCCTGTACTTCGAAAAGATTTCATTATCGATAAAGGCCAAATTTTAGAAGCCCGATTAAGCGAAGCCAGTGCGGTTTTACTCATGACTTCCGTTTTAAAAACAGTCGAAAAACTAAAAGCCTTTAGAGAATACGCCGAAAGCTTAGGCATGGACGCACTCGTCGAAACTCAAGACGAAGCAGAAATTGAAAAAGCGGTGCAAAGTGGCGCTAAAATAATTGGCGTGAACGCTCGCCATTTTTCTGATTTATCAGTCGATATAAACCGTGTGCCAACCTTACTGCAAAAAATACCGGCTGGTATTATCCGCGTGGCCGAATCAGGCATTAGCACCAAAGCCGATTTAGATTTAATAGCCCTTCATTGCGATGCTGTTTTAATTGGCAGCGCTTTAATGAGTGGCCCGAGCAATACCATTAACGCAAAAATAAACGCCCTCTTATGCCGTTAAAAGTCTGTGGCGTTCGCAGTATGCCGATGGCTCAAAGCTGCCAAGATTTAAGTGTGCCCTACATTGGCTTTAACTTTGTACCAAGCTCTAAAAGATTCATTAATGCCATAGAAGCGCAAAAACTAAGCCATGCCTTTACCGGAAAGAAAGTTGGGGTCTTTCAAAACACAGACATAACGC
>CAJQJI010000037.1 GCA_905478675.1 Candidatus Altimarinota bacterium | reverse complement strand
TGGATGTGAACCTGTTTAGCCGTAAATGAGGATGAAGCCTATGCCGCTCGATTTTCTAGTTTGATGGTTCATGATGAACCACGCCCTGCTACTATTATGGAGCAAGTATCGGCGCAGTTTACTCGAGCTTTACCAGTTGATGATCCTCGAGCTCTATCTTTTATGGATCATGGAGAAAGTTTCCATCGTTTAGAGTTTCCAAACGTTTTTACGCAACGTGAAGCGGTGAGCAACGCCAACCAGTTAGAAATTGCCATGCGTAATTTATTAGAAACTAAAGTAGATCAAATTAATACCATTACAGCCGCAGGGAATGAAATTTCAAATCAGCAGTTTGCCAGTGGTGCGGGGTTTGCTGGTAAAGAAAGTATTTGGTTTGCGCAATATGCCACGCCTGATACTAGTGGAACGGGCAGTGTCAGTAGTTATACGGAATATGCTGGTGGGAGTGGGGGAGAGGACGAATGTACTATTACGCAAACCGTTCAAGCGATTGATAGTTTTACAAAGGCTCGTCGTTGGAATGGTTGTGGAGGGAGCTTTACTAAGTTTTATGAAACAGGGGCCTTAATCCCAGAAAGTTTTGTAGAAGACCTAATGGCTAAATTTGATTGGCAAGAGGTTTATGAAGCGTTGTCATGGATTGATTTAGATATTGAATCAAAAAATAGACAGGCTTTTGAAAATGCGATGCGTGGGACCGAGGACTATAATGCGTTTTTTGAAGAAAATGATTTTCAGGGTTATGAAGTCGTACAAATTATTGGCGATGGCTCGTCAGACAAAGGGATGGAAATGGCTTTCTTGCCTGAAGATTTTGATCCTGATTTTGAATTTTTAGAAGCCCGTAGTGAAGAAGCGGCCTTTGTGTACGAAACTGGGGAGGCTTCGGTCGAGTTTTTAGGCGAAGACTTTGCCGATACTTTTTTAAATGCTGAAGAAGAATCCAAGTGTGACTCAATTCCAAATACTACTTTAACTTGGCCCTTAAGAATTGCTTGTTCTTTGATGGCGACAACAACGGCTACAACTAAAAAAGTAGCTGTTGGTCCTAACTTAGGGACGAATGATCCTATTGAGCCCGTAATTGAAGATTTAGATGTTAGTTTAGAAGGCAAACAATTAGTGGTAACACCGTCAGATATTTTTACTAGTAGTCAGAGTCATGATCTAATTGAGGTTTCGGTTCGGTTAGAAGATTCTGCAGGAAATTTGCAGACAGGGGATTTTTCAACAGAAGTTACTTTAGAGTTTGATAGTACTGATTCGGCCGATTTTTTTGAAATAAGTCCCGCTCAAACTTTACCTTTAGTGGCGGGGGAAATTACCTTCTTTTTAGTCCCTAAGGGCAACGAGTTTGGTGGGAAGTTTAACCTGCAAGCGGTCGCTCGGAATTTAAATAATAGTGGTAAAAAATTAAGTAGTTCTAAGATTCCTGTTCGTTTAGGGACCTATCGATTATGGAGCAAAATAATGGAAGACGAGCTTATTGTGGGGGATCCAGAAGGCACGATGGTGGAGGTAAAAGTGTTAAATGTTGATGATGCGCCTACTCGAGACTGGGAGGGAGAAACACTCGAATTTGTTTCAGATGGTGGTACGTTTGAGAACTATGGGGAAGCGGTTATTAAGAATGGTGTGGCTCGTATTAAATTTTTGCCTGGTACTAAGACGGGGACTTATAACATAAATATTTCACATCCAGAAGACCAATTACCAAGTCATAAAACGGAAGTTACCCTTTTGCCTGATTTAGCGGTTGGGATTCAGCTTAATAAAAAATCCCCCTATTTAATCGCGGGAAGCTTTTACCAAAATGTAGGCGCTCAATTAGTTGATAAATTTAATAATATTGTGGATGGGGTGCCGCATGAATGGACTTGGAAGACTGAAAATTTAGATATTTTAGATCGCGCTGCATTTGATGCTGATCCTCGAAAAAATGGTGTGCAAATGCTGGCTTCATTTGGCTCTGTTTCCGAGCTTCCAATTCGAGCGGTTACAGGTAAATCAACTGCCAAAATATCGGTGCAAAGTGATTTTTTAGCCGAAGAAAGTACCAAGGGGCTTGAGTTTAAAGTGATAGAAGATCCAATTTTCACCGTTAAGCTTGATAAAACTAAAATTGAGGCAGGAAGTACTGATTTTATAACGGCCAGTGTTGAAGCGAGAACTAAAGAAGGGGTTCTAATTGAAGATGATTTTGTATTACAAGTGGGGGTGGAGCCGATTGTACAAGGAACGCTCCCTGAAAATCTTTTACTCACCAATGGGGTAGGAACGCTTAAATTTCAACCAGGCACGTTGGCTGGAAGTTTTAAATTAAGACTGGCTTACCCCGGATTTGTGCCAAGTTTAACTTCTTTCACGGTGCTGCCAGGAGACCCTGCTAAGGTAGATTTGTCGTTACCAAACGAAAATCCGGAAGCGGTTGAATTTGATGCGAGTAAAACCATTGATTTAAGTGTTCAAGTTTACGACAAGTACCGAAATTTAGTTCCAAATTGGACTGGGAAAATGAATTTGCGGGCGACGGATGGGACGGCGCACTTAATTGATATTGATACTTCCGATTTGAATTTTGTGTCAGGGAAAAAGACTTTAAAATTAAAACCTAAAAACTTATCAGGCACGGTACGTTTGTTGGCCGAACATGAAGATTTAACGCTCGGAACCCTTGAGTTTAAATTAACGAGCTTCTTCCGTTTAACGGACGTGCAAAATTTAGCCCCTCGAAATTTACTGACCTTGCTTTTGGGCTGGGAGGCTGGAGACTTACGTTATAAAAATAACTTTGCAAACACCTGGTTGACGAGAAATAAAACTGGCGGGGTGGCGACCTTAGCGAATGATCCTGAACCAGCGTACCAGTATGGTTACATTGCGCCAGACGGAGCTCTTGGACCTCGTTTAGAAACGGAGTGGGTTGGAGCCGAACACTTTAATGCTTTAATTCGTGGGGATAAAAAAATTATTGCTCAAGCGAAGCGTTATGCGCCGCTTGAAGTTAAAACTACCGTGGATATTAAAACTGAAGATCAAGTAGGGCTTTGGTGGCAACCTCGGGTCGTTAAAAACCAAACTTTAGATTTTGATTCAACAGAAAGAGTTTGGCGTTGGGAAGGCTTACGGGTAATTGAGTTGGGAACTCAGGGAGGGCTTAAAATTTTAGATCGAAATTTTTCTCTAAAACCAACGGCTAATATTTTTGTGTGGGACGTTTATAAACAGCGTGATTTTCTTGGAACGTTAAAATGGAGTTACGATGATGATCGTTTAGAAATAAAAGAAAATTTTACACAGAACGGAGCCTTAGAAGTACAATTAATTGATCCTAAAGTTTTCAGTGATGAAAGTTTAGTGGGGCAGAGTACTAACGATGTTTTTGGATTCACCTTATTAGATCAAAGTAAGAAAGAAGTGAGTACTCGAAAGTTGGGGACACTGGATATGTCGATTGAAGATGAAACCGGCGTTAATTATTTGGCTTGGGGCCCAGACTGGGGGGCGGCAGCACATTTAGCGGCTGGAGAAACTATTGGAGAGTCTTTGAAGTTAAATAGTAGTGATTTGTTGATTTTTTATGGCGACCCATCCTTGTCAGTTGTGACTCCGAATGAAACGTCTCCTAAAACAGGGTTTACTAAAGATATTGGGCAACCTTTATTTAAAACGGTTGAAGGGAATATTAAAAATTTGTTTTCAGTTGATGTTGATGCCGATGGTTTAAAAGATGTGCTAGCTTTAACGGGGAATAAATTATGGGTCAGTCGACAAATAATGCCTCGTGGGGATGATCGTTTGCAATTTAAAGCGCCCGAACTCTGGTTACAAATGCCTGGAGGCATTAAAGCCGCTTTGTTGCTAGAAGATAAAACAGGGCCGTGGAGTTTATTACAGTTAAATTATAATAACGAATTAGTGCTTTGGGCTTGGGAAAATGATGTTTTTAAGCCAGCGAAAGTTACTTGGCCGGGGCTAAGTCCTATTGAATCTTTCCAAAGTGCGGTTTTAGATGAAGATGGTTTGACTGATTTAGTGGTGGTAGATGAAAATCATAGTGTATGGCGTTGGTCTTGGTTGGGGAATGATCGATTTGCCTCCCCAGTTTTAATTTCAGAGTTTCCGCCTAATTTTGTCTTTACAGATGAATCGTTAGAAGCTCCAAGTCTTAATTTGAAGCTTGGTTTTATTAGTTATGAAGGCATCGAAGGCGATGATGTTTTGTCTGGGAAAACCACGATGATCAAAACGAGTCCAGACGCTCGTAAACAAACCTTAACGGCAGATACTTTAGATGAAGCTTTGTTGGGAAGTTATTTTGATGAAACCATTAAGAATCCAAACCAAATTAAATTTGTTTCGATTGAAGATAGTCTGTTTTTAAGTCGAGCGGATTACACGACCGAAAGCGAAACGGAGCAGGTAACTCCTGGGGACATAGTTAACGTTGAGTTTAAGTTGAGCGCGACTAACACCCTAGATCGAGTTGAATTGATTATGCCACAAGATACGTATTTTAGTTATGTACCAGAAAGTTTAAGTTGTACTAATTGTGGTGGAGCGGTTGAAGTGTTGCAAAAAAGTTCCCGTGATTTGTTCTGGGCTCGTATCCCTCGTTTACAAAAAGGTTCAACCGCGACTTTGCGTTGGCAGTTAAAGGTTGAGTCTTTGCCAGAATTAAAAGTTGGAGTTGGAGATTTTGAAAACGGATTTGATACCTTAGATGATATTGCGGTTGCTTGGTCTGAAGGCGATGAGGCGCTTATGCTTTATTTTATGTCGAGTAAATCCGCGGCAGATAACCCCGTGGTTAAACCTATTAATGATGAAAATGAAGTGGTAGAAGTCAGTGATGAAGCGATTGAGGCGGCGTTTAATAACACCGCAGATCCTGATGGAGATGGGGTACCGGCTTCGCATGATCATTATCCAGATACGGCGAATGGCGCGGAGAGTATTGCCGCTGGTTTACTGCCTGGGATGATTAAGGGGGTGATTGGTGGTTTAACGACAGCTCTTTTAAAAGGGGGTGGTTCGTGTTTTCATCAGCCGATGAGTAAAGCCCAAAATGCGCCAGGCTTAGCTACAAATTACAATCCGCCACACGCGACGCCGGGCGGTAAAAGTGGGGGAAAATGTGCCACTTGTTTAAAGACTTTGAGAACGTATAACATGCCGACTAGTACGGGGAAATCGGCCAGTGCTGTTTGTCTTGGATTAAAACGACCGAATATGGCAAGTCCAGCTGAAACCGATAATTGTCATGTTTCAACGGCGACTCAACAATTTGATGAAACGTGCCCAGAGAGCGGCACAAATCCAGATACGAGTCGCTTACTTAATAATGCTTTAAGTTTTGTTAAAGGGAGTCTGAATTTTCAAGTACCAGGTAATATTGATGCCGCCAGCTTAAATTCAAAATTAGAAACGCAATCAGGACCAATCCCTGGACGCTTGACGGCTGGAACGGATAAAGCTTCGGCTTGGGCTAGTGAGCAGTTTGTCGATTTAAATCGTAAAACTTCGGAAGCGGGGCCGGGTGCGGACAGACTTGATAATAGCCCTAGTTTTGCGGGCGAAAGCGGACCAAATCATTTACGTCCAGAAGGCACTATGGAAGAGGCTCAAAATGCCTTAGAAGCGGGAGATACTGTTAACTTTACACGCGAACCCGTTCCCGTTGTTATTCCGTCTGTTAAAGCCTCCGACTTAGAGGCCGCAGAAACGGCTTTTGAAGCGAATAAAACTTCATTTGAAACTGACCTAGAAGCCGTTATTCCAGCTGATACAGAAAATTTCAAAACGAGTTTAGAACGCTTAGTTGAAGCTTATCCTGAAATGGTAACCACTCGATTGGCAGATTTACCAGACGAAGAGTTGCTGCGATCGGCTTTTACTCGCTATCAAATACAATTACGAGACTTTGCCGCAGATTATAAAGCTATTTGTTTAGAGAATGAAGCCAATCAAGCCACCGATGGTTGTAAGGTAGCGGCTGATTATATGTTGCAAGCCCAAACAGACTTTAATCAACTTAGAGTTTTACAAGAAACTGGCTTAAACGATTTAATTGTGGCGAGAGCGGAGGCGACGGCATCATTAGAAACCTTGACGGAAAAAGCGCCAACTTTATTACCCGCATTGTCAGATTACGCTGAATCACTAGAAAGTGCCGTCGAAGTTCGCTCTACCCTTGAAGGGTTTGTTCAGAAATTTACCGAAAGTTTTGAGAATACGAAAGACCTTATTACGTCTGCAACAGATCGAGTACTTCAAATTAGAGAAATTGAAAATCAAGTGGTAGCCGCCACAACTCAAATGACAGAAATCTATGCTAAACAACAAGAGGCGTTTCAAGCAAAGGAAGCGCAATTACAACAACAATGGGCGGCTACAGCCGCTGTTAATCAAGCGCAACATGCAGCGGAACAGGGAGTAATGAATCAGTTTTATAATTTCTCACTAACGTATCAAACGGACGTGGTTGACCGAGGAACCTTACTTCCATGGAAAACCAATAATGGAATTAAGGGGGATTTACCGATTACAACTTTACCCGTTTTCCCGCAGGTACAACAAGAAGCTAAAAATTCAACTCCAGGAAGAATGGATGTGACTTTGCCTGAAGTCCAAATTGAAACGGTTGATATTGGTCCTATTAAGGCCATGGACGAGGCTCCAGCGATGCCAGAAGTAAGCAATGATTTAGTGGAGGATATTTCAACTTTGAGTTTTGCGCCTAATACGGTTGAAGAATTAGAAAATTTAGAAGAAGCTCTACAAGACTGGCAGGAACTGGCGACGGTTTTGTCTTCAGAAACTTTGTTTCCGTCTTTAACTGAAACCGCCCAACTTGAGGGTGATTTTTTACCGTTACCCTCGGCACCAGCAACAATTTCTACAGAGAATTTAACGTCGCTTGCCGCCCTAACCCCAGAAACGTTACCGGAACGTTTAAAACCAGTCCAAACGCCAGAAATACCGACTTTTAATACCGTGCCTAAATTAGTACAGCCACCGCTTGATTTTGCGGCTAATTTACCCCAACTGCCTATTGACCAAAAACCTTTCACTCCGCCGGCCCCTTCAACACAGCCTAAAGTGCCAGAATTGTTGGCAGCCGCGCAACCAGCCTTTGCGAGAATGGGGAAAATTGGGGCTTACCGAATTGGGGCTTCTCCGGTTAGCGAATGGGATGTTAAGCCACATGTAGAAAGGCGAACTGGGCGAACATCCTTAGATGGGAATGTTGATTTTACGGCGGCGGCTTTAGAGTTTAAACCTTACGCAGAGCTTGCGCAAAACTTAACCATTACCTCTGCCACAGGAATTAATGATATGTTTAATTCACTGGGAGAAAATTGGGGGAATTTTTCTACAGGCTTAAAAGACGCCTTAACCTTCCCGACTAATCCAGCCTTACCAGAAGTAGAAATGCCATTACCAACTGAAAGCGTTCAGTCGGCGGCGGTTTTGCCGACGCAAGCTTGGGCTACTATACAACGTACCGCTTGGCAGTATCGGGGTCTGATGCCAGAACTTAAAACTTGGGAAGATTGGGTCCTAGGGAATGAGGTGCTTAATCAAGAAGAAATAAAACGCTTCTTAGTAGACTATCGATCTACTTGGAGTCACTACTTAGCTCGTTTAAATAACTATAAAACGCAATTACAAGCCGAAAATAGGGCCTTGGCAACGTTGGCGGAAACTGAATCGCTAGCGTTTTTTGAGTCTCCACAGGTATTAGCTTTAGTGCCTAAAATTGGTCGTCAATTTACAGCCGACACAACCCCAGATTTAAATCTTAGTATTCCCGATCGTGAATTTGTGACGAGACCTTTAAATATTAATTTACCTGAATCAGCTGATTTTGATTATGAATATTTTAATACTCCAGGTTTTGACTTACCGGGGAATAACGTGACGGATTTGTTGGATACAGGCGTTGTTAGTAATGAAGGGGAAGGCGGCTTAACGGATAAAGAGAAAGAAGATCTAAAAAATGCAGGATTAAAACTGGGGATGTATTATGCGAAAAATGAAATCGCAGGGGTTGATTTACTGCACACTATGCCTTTTTATGGAAAAGAAGCTCAAGTGGCTGCAGACTTAGATAATGATGGTCAAAATGAAATTTTGTACACGCTTCGACAGCGAACAGTCTACTTAAAACGAACTCCGAGCTTAGAACCGACAGTGCTTAAACCTTCATCACTAAAACAATGGACACAGGCCGAATTTCTTGCCGCAGAACTGCCTTTAAAAAATGCAGATAATATTCCTTTCTGGAATCGATTAACGCTTGATATCGTGCCGTATGAAAAAGACGCGCTTCCTTTTTATGAATGGTTCTTACGTTCTAAAATTGATGGGCCAGTAGAAACCATTCATGGTATTTTTAATCAAGCAGAAATTGAGCCTCAAACAAAACAGAAGGTGCTCGCCCAAGTAACAAAAGTTGCTGGGGAAGTAGAGGTTGCGCAAATTTCACGAATTGATTTTCCGGTCCAAACAAAAGCCGCTTGCTTAGCCTTAGAACCCTATCAAATTTATCATGACGATGTGCTTATTCGTGCAGGCAATAAAACGGCTACGTTCTGGACGTATTTACACCCACTGCGAGGGCGATTAGCGGAAGAAAAACAGTGGACTTTAGAACCAGGGGAAGCCTTAAGGTTACAGTATGCCGATGTTTGTTTACTGTCAGGCGAAGCCAGTTGGCAACAAACGGATGCCGAAGATTTTGCTACTCGAAAACCGCTTTTGGTTAATGAAGGTTTAAGTGACGGAACTGTTTTGACCTTAGGAGCAGACGCTAAAGTAGCCGTCACTTTAGCCGATGGTCAAACGATTGAAATTGATGGGCCGCTTACTTATGTCTGGCATCAATTAACGCCAGGTGAATTACCAGAAGTGAGTCAGACAGCGTCATTTGAACACTTTATGACTTATAATAGTTTAAGAACTTGGAAAAATGGTACGCCAAGTATTATTCAATCTTTACCTCCTCATCCGAGTATTTTTTCATGGCAAAATTAAAACTTAAACGGCTTCAGGGCGTTATTGTTTTTGGCTTACTTGTGTTTGCTATGGGGAATATTATTGAAAATGTATATTCCGCTATTCCTGCAGTCTTAACCGGAGAAGAACAGGAAATTCAGCGAGAAGAACGTTATGCCAGTCTTGGAGCTTGTCCAGCACCTGAGCCAGAAGCCTTAGAGGTTCCAGTTGAAGACGTCCAAAAAGAATACTTTGATGCGCAGGCTTGTGTATCTGATACCTCTGTAGCCTCAGCTATAAAGTCAACGAATAAGGCTATGAAAGAGCTACGGTCAGCTGGAGGCGTTAAAAAACCCTTTGAACCAGAAGAAAAACCAAGCAGTAGTCCTTGTTCTACCAGTGATAAAAAAGCTTTAGCAGAACAAGCGCGTTATGGGGCTCAAACGGAAGGTTTAGCGGAAGGTAAAGATGGAGCTGAAACCATGGCGAATCAGCCGGGATCAACGGCCGAATACGCCTTAATAAGCCAGAATATGCAGAATTGTCATGAGCAAACTTTAGCGGAAATGGGGCAAGTTGGGCCTTCTTTTAATCTATATTGTAAAGAAAATCCTGAATTTTGTACTCAAAGTACAAGTCACTGGTTTACCCCTATTGCGGTTGTGCAGGCGCAAGTTGGTTTTAGGAATTTTACTTCATTTCATTTAGAGCGGCTGGAAGAAATCAAAGCGGCGGTGAAGCAATCGAAAAAAGTCGAAGAGCGTGCCCGACAAGAGCGTGCTACCTACGAAAAATATAATTACTTACACCAAGCTATGGCCGCAGTGGCGGATAAAGATCAAGAAATTGCCGCTAAAAATGAAGTTTTCATGATCGGGGTTGAGGGCGCTAATCCTGGTGAGGGATTGAAGGTAAAGGATAATGGAGATTCACCTAGTCATACCGCTTTATAATGAAGAATATTTTAACGGTTATCGTTTTATTTATAACGGGTACGGCTTTCGCCAGCACGCCAGATTACACGGCGACAAAAACCGAAATTGAAGAAGAAGCGGAAGCTAGGCAAGAAGAGATTGCCGATGAAGTTCCGCTTGAATCAGTGCCTTTTAGAAATGATGTTACCCCTGATGATATTATTGAAGGGCAAGAAACGGGGCAATTTAATACCGCGCTTTCTCGCCGAGAAGGGGAGCCGACGTTGCAAGAACGAATGCGAGCGATGGTGTTACAGTGGGAAGCTGAAAAAATTGCTGAAATTGCTGAATTAGAAGATGATTTAACCGATGCTACTGAGCGTATTACGCGTCACACAGATGGTGATGATAGCGACGGACTTGATATTTTAGCACAACAAGAAGCGGCGGATGAGAAACAATATGGACCTAAGGCTAAAGAAGCTGACCCTGCTTTTGCTAAAGCTGATTCAACCGCTTTAAATCCAGCTCCGCACGCGGCTTCGCAAGTAGGGGATAGTTGTATGTCTAACACTGGGAACACGGCATCCCTTACCGTTGACCCGATAGCGCCAACCTACGAAAACCCTTGTGAAGGAGATTCCGATGCCGAGCATAATGACTGTACTATGGGGGCTTTTAAAGAGATTAATGGGAATTCAAATGCCACTGGTGCTAATTCAGACCAGGCGATGCAACCAACGGTTTTGCCTAATAGTCAACAATTGCAAACGGCGGCGAATGCTAAAAATGCATCGACGGATATTCCATCTTGCCCAACCGCGCCCCGTTTAGCAGAATCGAAAATGGATAATGTAAGCGACTTAATCAGTGCGGAGAGACAATCATTTGAGCAAGCTGATTTAGTTGCCGGACGTACCTCGACGGCTTTAAGTCAAAAGCCTAAGACGGAGTCTTATGTGCAAGTAAAGATCCTCCCTTGGTATAAAAATTTATTGGCTTGGATGGTCCCATCTATTAAGGCCCAAACCACTACTACCTTAGTTGGAGCAACCGATAATGCGGGGAGAGAAAATGAGCTGGCTAAACAGGACTTTGCAAAATTTATTAGCGATGCTCAAAGTTACCCCGATATGGCAGGCGAACAACTCTTTGCCAATAGAATGAGCCAAATGATGGAAGAACATAATAAAATAAATCGTACAAAGTTAGAACTAACAAAACAGTTAAGAGAAGATGTTGAAAAGCGTGCTAATAAACCCACTAAAGGCTTTTAATATGATTAATAATTTAAAAACACTATGTATTAAGCACTATAAGCGGGGTTTTGTTGTGCTGGTTATGCTCTTTCCAATCTTAACCTTGGCGGCATTGCCTAGTGCCAGTGATCAGTTTTTACAATCTTTGAGTAACAACAGCAGTGATACGGCAGAACCTGGTGATGGGCATACTTTAGAATTTACAGAAAAATTCGAAAATAATCCTTGGATCAGTCAATTTAATGACCATATTATTAATGGCGAAAAAGTTACTCCGGCTTTGCGTGAAAAAGGACAGGCTATGCTGGATAAAGTAGAAGAACTAGATCGTCGTTGTGCAGCAACCCCAAATGGTTCAGCTCAAGAGGCTTGTATTCAACAACGAGACGTAGCGATAGCTCAAGTTGAAAAAATGGTAGCGGATAATAATCCTGATTTAAAAATATTACTGAGTCAAGCGGCCGCTGAAGCCGGAGATTTCAGTAGTGAATTTGATCCGAGTAATTTAGTAAAGCAATTCGATTCAACTTTTGCTCAAGCAGGGAATTTAATGGATACCTTGGGCAGTCTTAATGCTATGCCACAAACTCCAACCAAAGAAGCACTTGATATTCCTTTGCCAGCGGGGCCTTCAACGGATATCACGCAACAACTAAATTTAGGTGATAATTTAGCGCACAAATATTTAGCGACTCCAGAAGTTGTTCCGATTAGTGAAGACCAAAATGAAGGGTTTTTTGATAAGATCCAAAATTTTTGGCAGCAATTAAAACCTGGGGTTCAACAAGCCTTGGTTATTAATGCTTGGGCTCAAACA
>CAJQJI010000036.1 GCA_905478675.1 Candidatus Altimarinota bacterium | reverse complement strand
TAAAGATGTCAGTCGGCAGCCGCAAAATCGCCAACCAATTTTAGGTTTGAAGGCTGGTAATCCTCGAAGTAAAGGGATGCTCCTGAATGAGGTGGATTTTAATGACCTTGAATCGATAGCGCTTTTAATGCGGGAGCATGTTTCGCATCGCATGTTTTATTTAAAAATTTTAGCAGAAAGTGTGCAAGGCAAAGCCAAGGAAGCCTATGCCTTTAATGATGTGAATTTTTTACGAACGAAAGCGCAAACAGGGGCTTATAGAATTGCTATTAATGGGCGTGAACGCATGGCTCGGGCTATGGGAGATGGCTTGTTGCTTAGCACGCCACAAGGTTCAACGGCGTATAATTTAAGCGTTGGTGGGGCGGTGGCTTCTACCCAAGAAGCTTTAATTTTAACGGGGATCAGTTCTAAAAATTTAAAAAGTGTGACGTTGTCGCAATCAAGCACGGTCGATGTAGAAGTTTTAGAACCCAAAAAGCGCCCACAAATGTTAGAGTCTGATGGGCGAACGTTAATGCGGAACGTGGCTCAGGTCCAAGTTGGAACCGCTGTGAATCATTTTTCTGATTTAGTGTTTCGTTCAGACCTAACCTTTGCCGATAAGCTCATTGCAGAAGCTTTGCGGCAATAAAGTCTAAAAAATTTACATCTGTGGAATCTGGTCTTATGCTATGAGCAATGAAAAAAACACTGATTTTGGTTCTGGTTCTTGGGTTTGGTTTGGTTGGGTGTAGTAAAAAAGAAGCTCCGGTTGAGCCGGTTCCAACTGAGGATGGAATCTTTAAGATTTCAGAAGAATCTTTGCAGCCAGAATTTGAAAGTGTGGACTATGGTTTTCGAGTTAAGGGGCCTGAAGGGTGGGTGAAAGCCGTTGATGAACTCGGTATGCTGGTAACTTATTTGAAACCGGGTGACCCAGAGTCTTTCCAAGAAAATATTACGATTGCACGCGAGGTTAAAGGGGATTTTAATTTAGCGGATTATGTAACGGGGACTGCCGGGCAAATAGCTGAGTTTTTTCCAGAAAGTGAGGTGACAAGTCGTGAAACGACAACCCTAGCCAGTCGCGAGGCAGAAAAGCTTCATTACGTCTTTAATATTGAGGGTATGACGCTTGAAACCGAACAGGTTATTGTTGAACGACCAACGGAATTCATGGTGTTTACTTTTATGGCCACTCCAGCGCAGTTTGAAGGCACTTATGCCGAATTTACTAAAGTGCTTGATTCAGTGCAGTTGGTAGGAGATGAAAATTAGAGGCAAAAAGAAACGGTAAAAGTTTGACTTAAGGGGCTTGGTGACTAAATTTGTCTCGACTTTGCCGCAGTACTGATTGTGTTAAGAGACCGGGCAAAAATCATTGAACTCCATGATTTTTGTGTCTTTTTTTATTTCTAACCCTTTCGTACCCTATGGCTAAAGTGACCAAAAAGATCAACTTTCCAGCAAAACTCGTCCCTCGAAAAGAAATCGATGGCCGTTATTTTTTTACGCCGGATTTAGGAAGTAGCTTCCCTTTTCCAAACCTGATTGAAGTTCAATTGAATTCATACAACTGGTTTTTAAAAGAAGGTTTGCAAGAACTTCTGAATGAAATTAACCCGATTGAAGATGCAACGGGGAAAAAATTAAAACTTGAAATCTTGAATCACGAGATTGAAGAACCAAAACATGAAATTCCTTACTGTAAAAAGAAAGGGTTAACCTACGAAGCTTCAATTCGAGCGCACGTTGCTTTAACTAATATCGAAACGGGGGAAATTAAAGAGCAAGACGTTTATTTCGGTCAAGTACCGATTATCACCGATAATGGAACGTTTATTATCAATGGGATTGAACGGGTAATTGTTTCTCAAATCGTACGAAGTCCTGGTATTTTCTTTGCAGCCAATACGGCTGTAGCGGGTACTTATAGTGTAAAAATGATCCCAAAACGTGGGGCTTGGTTAGAAGCTGAAACCGATAAACGAGGTTTGATTTGGGTGAAAGTAGACCGAAAACGAAAAATCCCGGTAACCATGTTCTTACGAGCCTTTGGTTATGAAGATAACGCCGAAATTCAAAAACTATTTAAAGGTTTAGTGAAAGACGAAACCGTTGATCCGATTTTAAAAACACTTGAAAAAGATGAATCAACGACGGCTAAAGAAGCTTGGCAAGGCGTTTATAAACGTATTCGTCCAGGTGATTTAGCGACACCAGACAATGCCAGAAACTTTCTTGAAGGGATGTTCTTTGATTTCAAAAAGTACGATCTTGGTCCGATTGCTCGTTACAAAATTAACCAACGATTTGGTTTAAAAACAGCCAGTGATGAAGAAGGTCGAATTTTCCGAATCGAAGACTTTATTGAGATGATTAAAACCTTGATTCGAATGAATGAAGGGACAGAAGTTTGTGACGACGATATTGATCACCTATCTAATCGACGTGTTCGAGGGGTAGGAGAATTAGTACAAAATAAATTCCGAGTTGGTTTACTGCGAACGGAACGAATTGTGAAAGACCGAATGACTATTGTTGAGTTAGATACGGTGACGCCAACCCAACTTATTAATTGTCGTCCGATTACGGCGGCGATGCGAGAATTCTTTGCTTCAGGGCAATTGTCTCAGTTCATGGATCAAACTAATCCTTTGGCCGCGCTTGAGCATAAGCGTCGTATCTCAGCAATGGGGCCAGGAGGGCTTTCGCGTGAACGAGCGTCGTTTGAGGTTCGGGATGTACATCCTTCGCACTACGGTCGAATTTGTCCGGTAACGACACCGGAGGGACCAAATATTGGGTTAGTATTGCACTTGGCTTCATACGCCAAAGTAAATCCAATGGGTTTTATTGAAACCCCGTACCGAACGGTTGCTAGCTTTGTTAAAAATGACGGTAAAGCCGCGGCGGGTCGAAAAGCGAATGAAGATATTTTAGACGGTAAAAAAGTAATCGTGAAAAAAGAAGCGGTTATTTCAGAGAAAGATGCTGAAGCGATTGCTAAAATTAAGACGCTGAAAAATGTACCGGTTTGGCCTCATATTACTGATGAAGTGGCTTACTACGGAGCCGAAGCTGAAAAAACAATGTGTATTGCGCAAGCGAATTCAATTCTGGATGAAAAAGGTCAATTTGTGAAAGAGCACGTAGCGGCGCGTCGTAACTTTGAACCGGGTTCTTACCCAATGGAAGAAGCGACCCATATCGATATTTCTCCAAAACAAATTGTATCGCTTTCTACGTCACTTATCTCATTCCTAGAGCATGATGATAATACGCGGGCGTTGATGGGATCAAACATGCAACGGCAAGCGGTACCACTTATTAAACCGCAGTCTCCCGTAGTGGGAACCGGAATGGAAGGGGTCACTTCAGCTGAAGAAGCGGTTAGGGCTCCAGAAGATGGAGAAGTTAAATCCGCGAGTGCTGACGAAATTATTTTCGTTGGTAAGTCTGGTAAAAAATACGTAGTAGATTTAGATAATTTCCGACGAACGAATCAATCAACTTGTATTCACCAACGACCAAAAGTTTATGCTGGGGATAAATTAAAAATGGGGGAAGTGTTAGTTGATGGATCTTCGGTTCAAAATGGAGAATTAGCCTTAGGACAAAACTTGCGAGTTGCGTATATGTCATGGGGTGGATACAACTATGAGGATGCGGTGATCGTATCAGATCGAGTTGTTCGTGAAGGTCTGTTTAACTCTATCCATATTGAAAAATACGAAATGGATGTGCGAGACACCAAACTAGGGCCAGAAGAATTAACGGCGGATATTCCAAATGTGGCCGCTGGTAAACTTAAAGATTTAGATGAATCAGGGATCGTTCGAATCGGTTCTACCTGTTTAGCGGGTGATATTTTGGCGGGTAAAGTAACGCCGAAAGGGGAAACAGAATTAACAGCAGAAGATCGACTTTTACGAGCCATCTTCGGTGAAAAAGCCCACGATGTGAAAGATTCTTCACTACGTCTGCCACGGGGTTCTGGAGGAAAAGTAATTAATATTGAAATTCTTGATCGTTCTGAAGGGGATGATCTACCAACAGGTGTACTAAAACGGGTGATTGTAGAAGTGGCGCAAATGCGTCATCTTGAAGCCGGAGATAAAATGGCTGGTCGTCATGGGAATAAAGGGGTGATTTCTCGGATTGTGCCCGCTGAAGATATGCCGTACATGGAAGACGGAACCCCGGTTGATATCATCTTGAATCCTCTCGGGGTGTCTTCTCGGATGAATATCGGGCAAGTGCTTGAAACCCATCTAGGAATGGCCGCTACGAATATGGGAATCAAAGTGGCTACGCCGGTTTTGAACGGGATTAAAATGGATACGATTCAGGACTTCTTAGAA
>CAJQJI010000035.1 GCA_905478675.1 Candidatus Altimarinota bacterium | reverse complement strand
GAATATGACCGTGAACACAAAGACGAAAAAAAAGCCAAAAATCATCCTATGGTTTTCGAGCTTGAGGGGACCATTATTGGCGTGGTTCGACTCGATCATAGCACCAAAACTCGTTTAATCATGCGGGTATTTGGCTTTGATAAAGCGCATCAAAACCGTGGTCATGGCACAACCGCTATCCAATTAATAGAGCACTACGCCTTTGAACATGATTTTAAATCAATCGCCTTAAATGCGCATGAAAGCGCCATCAAGTTTTACGAGAAAAATGGCTACGAAAAAGATTTTTGGAAAGGTGATGGTCATCCCGAACACTCCAATCCTATGGGGAAAAAATTAACGGTTAAAAAAGAGAAATGGGTGCTCCCCGACTTGGTAGTCATTGATGGCGGAAAAGGGCAACTCAGCAGTGTCATGAAAATTTTTAAAGACCTAGACGTAGAAGGGTTTGACCCACACACCCAAGTGATCAGTTTAGCCAAACGCGAAGAACAAATTTTTCGCCCCGGCGATTCGGCCCCCATTGAATTAAGTTTTGATAGCCCTGCTTTAAAATTACTGCAGAGATTGCGAGACGAAGCCCACCGTTTTGCCATTAGCTTTAATCGATCTCTCCGAGCGAAGTCTCAAACCAAATCGATTCTTGATGAGATCAGCGGCATTGGCGGCACTACCAAAAAGAAACTCATGCAGACGTTTGAAACCGTCAGCGGTATTCGCGACGCCAGCGACGAAGCCTTGCTAACCGTCATCAATAAAAAACAGTTAGAGAATTTAAGACGGCAGTTGTAATTGATAGCGCACCGCTCCGATTGACTTGGTTTAATCCCCTTAAAAATATTTTGCAATAAAAGCCGAATTATTTTCGTAAAGCGAAGCTCGCTGTTAAAATACAAAGTTGAAAAGAGTTTGCGCCGCTTCGGAAATAATTCGCTGGTTTTATCAAAATATTTTTTGTGGGGGCCCTTTTTTCTTTCTTTTTTGGGCACGCAAAAAAGGAATTAAAAAAGATGGCTTCGTGATCAAGCAGCCATTACGTTAGCCTCGCAATGACAAAATGAAAGAATTGGCCTCAACTCAAATCATCATAATACTCTACCGAAAAACGACTCGAATACACTTCATCTGGTGTCAGCACCATGGCGTGAATTTCATACACGGGCATTTGTGGCCAACGCAAAATATTAAGAAAAAAGTGCGCTGCCGCTTTTTCCATTTTAGCTTGTTTAGATTTTCCAACCGCCTCAATCCCTTGCACAAACACTTGGCTGGTTCGGGTTTTAACTTCGACCAATAAAAAAATCTTCAACGCTTTATCATACGCTACAATATCCAGCTCCCCACCACTGGCATGCACATTACGAGCCACAATTTCCTTTCCCTGTAATTTCAGCCAATAAGCCGCATAATCTTCGCCCGCCGCTCCCAATAATTTTGATTCAGACATGGCCTAAACCCTAAGCCTGAAGCACACGACAAAAAAGAGTGAGGCTTCATCAAAACTTCATTTTAAAAACCTTGAGACAGCACCAAAATGCCGTGTTCCATTATACTCCTTTTCCCTTTTTTTTGAGGTGGGTTCCCATACATAAGCTCCGCAGAGCGCACGTTCCGAGATCCCGTAAAGAGATGATTGGTAGAAGAAGATATTAACAGAATGCACGAACACTCCAGTTGATCTAAAATTTAGTTCATTAAACAAAAAGAGTCAAAGAAAATAAATCAAAAAAGCTTCACTAAAAGTCAGTATTTTAGTTTTTTTAAAAAGAGTTATTTAAAACTAAGTTTGAAACGACGTAGTGTGGTGGGTCAGGTGAGAGTTGAACTCACTACCAAAGCGTTATGAGCGCCCTGCTCTAACCGTTGAGCTACTGACCCACACCGAAGCGTATTTTAAGACGTGAAAAAAAAATCACAACCCAAACCAGGTCACTAATGTGCCGGCCACTTCCCGCCAGTAGTAGGTAAAATTTTTATTATAAGGGCCATACTCATATGGAGCCGCATGTAGATAATATTCTTGAAGCCCCGAACGTTTTGCCATCAGCCCAATGCGAGCCAAATGAAAATCATTGGAAACCAATACATAGGCTTTATTTTTTGGTAAGTTTAAAATTGTTGCCAAGGTATTATAACCTTCTAAATCATAATCTACGACCGATTCAGGCACCCCCGCTTCTTGTGCTAATTTTCCCATAACGAGCCCCTCGTGACTCCCAAATTTAGAATCCCCACCGGAAAAAACCAAACACTGCACTTGGCCCCTTTTATACAGCTCAATAGCCGCTTGAGTTCTATCATTAAGCGCGTTTGAAGGTTGATCACCTTTCCATACCGCTGCGCCAAATACCACGGCACAACCATCCGTTTTACCCGTAAACGTATCATCATAATGCGATCGAACATAAATCATGGAAGACAGCAGTATACTGGCAGAAAGCAGCACAAATAAAACAAACGCTCGTTTTAACGAAAATCGACGTTTTGATTTACTTTCTAACTGGGTAGATACAAAAGCTAAACCAAGCAGAAAAGGCGTTAGCTTTAACACGATTTTTAGTATTCGTTTCATTACTTTAATTTATACCAGAAGCACAAAAGCTTCACAATAAATAGTCACTCAGGCTAATACTTATCTAGTTGCCAAGGAATAATAAGGCCATCACTTTCGTTTTGATTTAACGTTGAAAAATAAAGTTGTTTTTCTGGTGACCAAGCTTCGTAATTATCCCAATCTAAAGTTGCTGGATCTATATCGGTAAAAGCTTCTTCGGTCTCTAGCTTTAACGACGGCGCACTAAAATGGAACCCAAAGCGTTCGGCATCTTCAACCGCTTCAATATAACTTAATAATTGAGCTTCTTCCTCAATCACACAATCATTGTAGTAATGATTCCAGCCCCCATTATGCGCAAAACATAAATTCATTTGATCCACTAAACTCAAGCGCTCCACGGTATAACGGTCATCCTTCCAAGACTTCCACTGTTCCCCGCTATTAAAAGTTGAATAATACAACTGATCTTTATTACGCCAATCACTGTAGTAATCATAATTTAGCTCAGACGAAAGCAAACTCGCCTGTGCCACCGACGTAAAACCCAGCCCCAGTAACAGTAAATATCGCATCAAACAAAATTATGAACTAAAATTGTATACGATGCAAAGTTATAATGTGTGACAAAGAAGAGTGTTGCAAATAATTCAAATTATTGCTTTTTCTGTTTATTTAGATAAACCAAAGGTATGAGTAATAATTTTGAGATTCCAAGTCAGCAAGGCGTATTATCCGATTTTGATGGCACACTCGTTGACACCGAGGAGGCAAAAGAAAAACTTTTTCATCAAGGCGTCGAAAAAGCACAAACCGAGACCGGTCTCCTGTACCCAAACACAGAACATCATGTCCGTGGTGAAAGCACTACCGACCCCATGATCAAATGGGTTGAAGCCGCTGAAGATCAAGCCACAAAGGCCCAACGGCAACAATTTCTTAAAATATACCTCGCCCATTGGAATGGCGAACAAGAAACTTTATACGGCAACCAAGAGAACTTTAAATCTTTTAAAGGGGCTCAAGTTCTAGTAAAAAAACTAACGCCAGAACGGAGCGCGTTGGTAAGCTCTAACCCCACCTCTCGACTTAAATTAGCGCTTAAAACCTTAAATTGGGAATCTAATTTCGGCACCGTTATTGGCTATGATCATAAAAAGGTGACCGCTAAAAAACCAGACCCAAGCTCGTACCGAACTGCCAGCCAAGAACTGGGACTCACCCCAGACCAGTGCACCGTGATTGAAGACTCTTTTCCAGGGCTTAAAAGCGGCCTAGATGCCGGCGCCAGCCAAGCCTTCCTCATTCATCGAGGAACCGCCGAGATTGATCCAAGGCTACAACAATTTGTCGCCGAAAACTCACACCGAGTGCAAGTTATTCAGTCGTTAGAACAAATTAATTTTCAAGCTTAAGAATTTACTTCTTCTTGGTAAACTTTCGCCCTTTGCTAGCGGGCGCTTCTTTGATAATTTTTTCAATTTCTTCAATCGTCAAAGCTTCTGGTTTTTCCACATCCTTTGGAATCCGAACGTTCTTTTTACCGTGTTTGATATAAATTCCGTATGGCCCACGGAGCAGCTGAATTTCTTTTTCTGGCCACTCACCAATAAATTTATTTTTATCAATTTCTCGTTTTTCCAAAATGAGTTCTGTTGCTCGGGCTAAATCTACACTATGTGGATCATCCCCTGGGATTTCTACCCCTTCTTCATCTATCGTCGCCTTTTTAAGCGACGCGTTGGTTTTTCCACACTTAACATAAGGCCCGAATCGCCCTGTGTTCACCAACACGTCTTCACCTTCAAACTGACCTAAATTCCGTGGGAACTCAAACATTTTAAGCGCTTGTTCCAAGGTTACTTCTTCCACACTCACCCCTTCTGGAATTGAGGCAAAACTTGGTTTTTCGTCATCTTCCGCCACTCCAATTTGAACCATCGGCCCAAACCGCCCAACACGCGCAATCACAGGCTTCCCGGTTTTTGGATCTTTCCCTAGTTCTCGTTGTGACGAGGCTTCCTCTCGGCTAATGCCGCCCGCCGCTTCAACGGTTTTATGAAAACCTCCATAAAAACTTTTAATCATGGCATTCCATTTCTTTTTCCCTTCTGCAATATTATCAAATTCTTCTTCTACCCTGACCGATAAAATA
>CAJQJI010000034.1 GCA_905478675.1 Candidatus Altimarinota bacterium | reverse complement strand
TCATTTTGAAGCGCAACATAATTACAAAGCCACTGAATTTATCTCTTGGGCCGACGCCGAACGCGACATTTCTGCCTGGCTTGAAAATGATATGCAACGCAATGCTTTCAATGAAATCTCTCGCATTGAAAATAAATTATTCGCCCATTTAGATTCAACCAATCAAGCTATTATTGATGTACTGGCAGATTTCCGAAAACTGCAAACTTCAGATCATTTATACTACATGTCGACTAAGTTCTGGGCCGACGGTGATGTGCATACTTATTTTTCTCCGTACGAAAACCCGTATGATGCCTACATCAATTTTATGAATACTATTCATCATTTAGATTGGCGAGTAGATCTGACTCTTGAACAAAATATTTGATCAAAGTTACTATTTCCTTACCGTAAAAAAACTATTCAATGCCCCAATCACTCGTCGTAGCGAACGGAAATTTACTCGTAAATTTTGATAAACACCTACAAATGCGTGATTTTTTCTACCCTTTTATTGGGCAAGAAAATCATTCTTCTTATGGTAAAATTCACCGTTTTGGAATTTGGATAAATGGCGTTTTTAGTTGGCTCAATGACGGCCATTGGGAAATCACTCCGCAGTATCATAATGGCAGTTTGGTCGGACACTCTGTCGCTGAAAATCACGGTTTAGGCGTTAAATTAATTTTTGAAGACTTTATCTACACAACGCACGATATTTTATTCCGTAAAATTACCGTTCATAATTTAGCAGAAGAAGAACGTGAGTTTCGGCTTTATTTTTCACATGATTTTTACCTGTACGGGGATAAAATGGAAGATACAGCCATTTATGAGCCTGACTTAAACGCCATGCTTCACTACCGTAAACAGCGGTATTTTTTACTCAATGGCGCTTGGGATCACGGTGAATCTGGTATTTCTGAATACACGACAGGAAAATCTAATTATGGCGACCGCGAGGGCACTTGGCGTGATGCCGAAGACGGACATTTGCATGGTAACCCTATCGAACAAGGCTCGGTGGATTCAACCATTGGTTTCCACCACAATATTCTCGGAAATAAGTCACGAACCTTATATTTTTGGATCGCCGCGGGGAAAAATTACGGTGACATCAGTCGTTTAAATAGACGCGTCGTCACATTAGGACCAGAAAAAATTTACCAACACACTTTTGGCTATTGGAAACAGTGGGCCACCAAACAAGATTTTAAATTAAAAGGCGTGCCAAAAGATGGACAAAAATTGTGGTATCAAAGTTTACTGTTAATTCGAAGCCAAATAGATAATCGCGGTGCAATTATTGCTTCAACCGATTCGGATATTATGAAATTTAACAAAGATACCTACGCCTATGTTTGGCCACGAGATGCCGCTTTGGTCAGTGTTTCTTTGGCTCGAGCTGGGTATTTTGAACCGGTAAAAAATTTTTTAAAGTTTGCGAAAAATCTTATTACCCCAGAAGGCTATGTATTACACAAGTTCACACCCGATGGATCTCTAGGCTCATCTTGGCATCCGAAGGTTCGAAATGGCAAAAGCCAAATCCCAATTCAAGAAGATGAATCGGCTTTACTCTTAGTCGCCCTTTGGGAACTTTATAAAGAGTCAAAATCGATTGAAGTGGCACAAAAACTATTTAATCCGATGGTGTTAAAGGTTGGTCGATTTTTAATTAAATACGTTAACCCCGAAACGGGGCTCCCTAAAGAAAGTTATGATTTATGGGAAGAACAGTACGGTGTCTTCACCTTTACCTGTGCCACGGTTTATGCGGGCCTTAAAGCGGCTGAAAATTTAGCCCATGTGACGGGGCACCATGAAGACGAAATTATTTTCCGTGACGCCGCCAAGAAAATGCGACAAAGCATTTTAAAATACATGTACAGCGAAGAGCATGGTCGATTTGTTAAAAAAATATTTTATGAAGAGGGGCAGCTAAAAGTTGATCCAACAGTGGATTCTAGTGTTGCTTTTGTCTGGGAAATGGGACTCCTTCCAGCCGATGATCCACGCATGATTAGCACTATGCAAGCCATTGAAGAACACTTAAAAGTACAAACCGAAGTGGGTGGTATTTGTCGTTACGAAGGCGACTTTTACCACCGAAATTGGGAATATGAATACTCCGCAACCTTACCCGGAAATCCATGGATTATTACCACGCTCTGGTTAGCTAACTGGAAACTCGAGATGGCCAAAACCGTTCATGAATTACATCCTATTAGAGAAACCTTTGATTGGGTTTTAAAACAACAAAACTCAGCGGGCATTTTACCAGAACAAATGGACCCCCACACCGGAGAACCGCTTTCGGTAGCACCCCTCACCTGGAGCCATTCAACCTATGTTGATAGCGTGCTACGCTACACTAAAAAATACCAAGCCCTCAAATCAACAGAAAAAAACAAACCCAAAAAAAAGAAGTCTTAGGGCTTCTATTTGTAAGCGGCAAGCAGACGCTTTATAATGCAAAGCAATGAACACTTTAGGGGTAGATATTGGCGGCACCAAAATATACGTAGGACGTTACAACCAAAAATTAGAGTTAGAAGCGGATACAACCGTTCCGACTCAGGCGGACAAAAGCCAAGAACAGACCTTAAGCAATTTACTAAAAGCTATTCACCAAGTAAAAAATAAAGAGACTCAAAGCCTTGGCATTGCCTGGGCTGGTTTTGTTGATGTTAAAAAAGGGCAAATTATTAAAGCCCCTAATGTGCCGCATTTAGATGGTTTTCACCTGTGCGACTACATTAAAGAAAAAACAGGGTTAACCACTTTTATTGAAAATGACGCGCGCGCTTTTGCGCTCGGCGCTTACCGTTCTCTCGCCCCAGAATCCAAAGTCTGTTTGGGGCTAATTATTGGAACTGGGGTTGGCAGCGGTATTATTCATAAAGGTGAAATTTTTTATGGCGCTCACGGTTATGCCGGGGAAGTCGGCCACTTGGTCTTACAACAAAAAGAAGTCGAAGCTTGGTTAGCGGGTCCTGGCTTAAAAAATCAACTAGGTCTGGGCGATGAGGCTAAATTCTCTGAGATTTTACCGCATAAAAAACAAAGCCTACTCCCCCACCTTGAAACCCCTTTATCGGTTTTCGCCCAATGGTTAAGTGGATTAGTACTTTCTTTCGATCCCGACCATATAATTATTGGTGGTGGCGCCGCTCGTTATTTTTGGCAACATTTTGAAGCAGAAATAAAAACTCGAACCCAAGCGCAGCTACAAAATTACCCGCATGATTTTGAAATTCAATTCTTCAATCAAAACAATGCCGGTGCAGCTGGCGCGGCCGCCCTAAGTCAGCTAAAATAAAAACAAATGTTTAAAAGAATTTTTCAGTTTTCAATCATAGCCTTCTGTATTTGGATCAGCTATCAAGTTATTTACAAAACGCCCGCTCAAAAAGCGATGGACGAAGCGATTCTTTCACAAGAAACAAAGAACACCTTCACCGAAGGCTTTGAAAACGTAAACTCTTTTTCTGAGCTATTTAAAGATGATTGGTCAGGCTGGCACGAAATAATTTTGCAAAATAATAAATTTTCAATTCGAAGACCCGTACAATATTGCATGATAAATTTAGCCGATTGTTTAAATAGTCAAAACGTTGGTAACTACATCGAGCTAGAACAAGGTATTCGCCGACGAGGAAAAAACTCACTTAAATTTTATGCCGCCCCATTTGTTAAAAAATGGTTTGGTAACTCACGAGCCGCGATAAGACGACAATTATTTGAATACGAAAACGGAGATGATTTATATTTTACTGGTTGGTTTTATTTCCAAGGTCCAGAAACAGACAAAAAAAGCGAACTTCAGAACTTAAACCAAAGTATGTTTTTATCTTTCCGATCTCGGAATGATAGCCTGCGAAATTTCGGAGAACCTGGTCCTGCCCTATTTTTTAATTTTAGAAATAGTGTCGCTTTAAAATTTGATAATTGGCTGCCAGCCATGGATTCAGCCGAGCAAGATTTACTCGATAGAACCAATATGCCGTTAAATGAATGGGTCGAAGTAAAAATGCACTTAAAATTATCTGACAAAGCGTCTGAAGGCTTGGTGGAAATATGGATGAACGATAAAAAAATAATTGCGGAAAGAACCAAAACCCTACCACAAGCAAACATGAAATATTCAATTCTAGAAATAGGGGTTGGTTCAAACTTAAATAGCAATGAGAGTCAGACTATGTATGTCGATAATATTAGTGTCTCTCCGACTCGCTTCAACGATTAAGTAGTCTAGACATCCACTTATTTTAGAGGATAAAAGACAACCTCGCTAAACTAAAAGCATGAATCAAAAATCGAAGTGGCTTTTACGCCTTCTAATTATAAGTCTAACTGGATTCGCTTTATATTTTTTAGGCTTAATTGATGGCGTAAAAAATTTCCTTACCCCAGAAAATTTAAAAGATTTTATTGAATCTTTTGGTTTCTTTGCCCCCTTAATTTTCATAGCCTTATACTACGGTTTAATTTTAGCTTTTGTATCAGCCACCGCTTTTACTATTATTTCAGGACTTTTATTTGGTCCAGTCTGGGGTAGTTTGTACGTCATTTTCGCCGCCACCATTGCCGCCCAAACCGCGTTCTTTATCACCCGACAACTACCACCTAAAAAACTTAATTGGATACAAACACAAAAAGGGATTGGCCCACTCTTAAAAAAAGTAGAAGAAAAAAGCCAAAAAAACGGTTTTAAAAGTATATTTTTATTACGCTGTCTTTTGGCCCCATATATACCTCTAAGCTATGCCGCAGGCATGATTCAAAACCTCAGAGCCCGCGACTTTTTTTTCGCGACACTACTCACAAATATAATTTTTACGCCCGCGTTCGTCTTCCTTGGAGACTCTTTGCTTCAAGGACCAAAAGCCTTACTCTTACCAATTATTATGGTACTATTAGTCTTGGCTATTCCACGAATACTGCCCTATTTTAAATCCCAAAAGCATGTTTAAAAAATACGATTACGATCATATCATTATTGGCGGTGGGTCGGCAGGATTAAGTCTCGCTTCAGCGGCCGCACAGCTCGGCGTGAAAGTTTGTTTAATCGATAAAAATATGCTTGGTGGAGACTGTCTGCATTATGGGTGTGTCCCGAGCAAAACACTTATAAAAACGGCAAAAGTTGCATACCAACAACAAACCGCTCAACAATACGGACTTAAAAATAGCCAATCCAATCATCAATGGGATCAGATTGTTAAACGCATAAGCGATGTTCAGGCTGGCATCCAAATGCATGACCATCCAGAACGATTCAGAAAAATGGGGTGTGAAGTCATTTTTGGAACCGCTCAGTTTTTAAATAAACACACACTCAATGTAACCCTCTCTAAAACGTGGGAAAAATTTCAACCGCCCAATTTAAGCCTCGAACCACAAATTCAAATAACGGCTAAACGCATAACTATTGCCACGGGGTCAAGACCTCGTATTCCCGAGATCCCAGGCTTAAAAGAAGCCGGATTTATCACCAACGAACATATTTTTAGACTCCGAGAACAACCAAAAAATTTAGCCATTATCGGTGGAGGCATTATCGCTTCCGAGCTGGCTCAAGCTTTAAATAGACTCGGTACAAACGTCACCATTTTAGAACATCACGCTCAGTTTTTAGGTCAACTAGACGCTGACATAGCGCAAGTCATCACCCAAAAATTAATCAATGAGGGCATAAAAATTATCACAAATACAAAAGTCCAAAAAATATCTGTAACGCCTAATAATGAAAAACAAATAAGTTTATTTATAGCGCAAGAACCTCAAACCCTTAGCGTTGACACAATTTTAGTCGCTGCAGGACGTCAACCAAACCTAGAATTAGCCCTAGATACGGCCGGCGTTTCAACCACCAATCATGGCGTCAAAGTAAATTCAAAATTACAAACTTCTCAAAAAAACATTACCGCTATTGGGGATGTCAATGGGCAACTCATGTTTACTCATGCGGCCAATTACGAAGCCGGAATCGTGCTAAGTAATGAAATACTCCGACTCCCTTTCCAACAAAAAGTTGAACCGCTAAAAATTGGTTGGACTATTTTCACTGACCCCGAGGTAGCGCATATTGGCCATAGTGAAGCCTCCGCCAATAAAGCTAAAATCAAATATAAAGTGGCGCAGTTTAATCTTGATAAAAATGATCGAGCTCAAGCTGAAAACCAAACCGAGGGCTTTGTAAAAGTACTCATAAAAGGCAGCCGTGTTATTGGCGCTCAAATTGTAGCCCCACGAGCCGGAGAGATGATTCGAGAGTGGCAACTAGCCATTGAAAATAATATTCCGCTTACCAAGATTGCACGTTCTACTTATATTTACCCAACTTTTGGAGAAGCCAATAAATGGACTGCCAGCGCTTATTACGCTGACAAATTATTTAGTCCAAAAGTTAAAAGGTGGCTTAAATTTCTATTTCACTATCGAGGCAAAAATTAAAAAAGAGAAAAAAACGGCTCTATACATCTTCCGACGCGATTTAAGACTCTACGATAATACCGCTTTGAATGCCGCTTTAGCCGAAAGCGAAAAAGTACATCTCGTGTTTATTTTTGATCCAGCTCAAAAAAATCATTCTTATTTTAGTACGAACGCTTTTCAATTTATGATTGAAAGTTTAGTTGATTTAGAAAAAGAAATTAAAGCCCTTGGTGGGACACTGAATTTTTTAACAGATACCCCCACAGACGCTTTAGAAAAAATAAAAGAAGCCACGAACTTCACCACACTATACCTAAACCAAGACTACACGCCTTTTGCCCAACAACGCGACAAAAAAATAACCGAATGGTGCGCCCGAAAAAAAATACAATACAAGGCTTTGCATGACTACACGCTAAACCCACCAAAAGCGACCACTAAAGACAACGGCGAACCCTATAAAGTATTCACCCCTTACTATCGAAATGCGGCTCAAATAAAAGTACGTGAACCTGAAACTGAAAAATTGAACAAAATTAGTGATCAAGAATTGAGTTTCAGTTTTACTCTAAAAGAAATCACACACGCAATGGGTTTCGAAAAATCTAAAAACCTGGCCCTAAAAGGCGGACGAAAAAACGCCTTAGAAATATATAAACATCTTAATAAAAAATATGACGAAGAACGAGATTTTCCAGCTAAAGATGGAACGTCACATCTTTCAGCCCATCATAAATTTGGGACTATTTCAATGCGAGAAAGTTATTATTCCTTAACGCAATTTTATGGACCCAGTCACACGATTATAAGTGAATTGTATTGGCATGACTTTTTCACCCATGTGGGCTACTTTTTCCCCCATGTTTTTAAAGAAAGTTTTACCCCTAAGTTTAAAAACTTGGCTTGGGAAAATGATGAAGAAAAATTTAAAGCTTGGTGCGAAGGTCAAACGGGGTTCCCAATAGTGGATGCGGGAATGCGCGAATTAAATAAAACAGGCTATATGCATAATCGTGTACGAATGATTACGGCCAGTTTTTTAATAAAAAACTTAGAAATAAATTGGCAGTGGGGCGAACGCTATTTTGCTCAAAAATTAATAGATTATGATCCAGCGATTAACAATGGTAACTGGCAATGGGCCGCCAGCACGGGCGTTGATGCACAACCTTTTTTTAGGATTTTCAATCCTTGGCGCCAACAAGAACGCTTTGATAAGCAGAATGAGTATATAAAAAAATGGATCCCAGAACTCAAAGATATAAGCCCCAAAGAAATTAATAATTGGTTAGAACTTGGCCCCAGTCTTTTTACTTCTTATCCAGCCCCAATCGTTGAACATAAACTCAGTAGTGCCAAAACACAAAAAAAATATAAAGACGCTCATGAGGCTCATAAGTGATAAATTCGTTTGCCTAAGGCGATTCAAGTCATTAAAATTAAGAAAAAATATTAATCTTTTAAAATGAAATCACTCAAACTATCGGCTTTATTGCTTACTACCGTACTACTAGCAGCTTGTGGTGGTACAGACGCACCAGACGAAGCAGAAATGCAACAACAAATGGCTCAAGCGGCACAAATTGGTCAAGCTCAAGCTATCGCTCAAATTATTGACCGAGCTATGGCAGAACCTTGTCAGCCAATTAACTTATTCAATAATCTGGATGAAGAGAACAAAAAAGAAGTTAATTTAATTAACATCGCTTGTGAAAGTTTAGATCTTCCAGAAATTCCAGCTACAGAACCTGAAGCGGTTGAAGCGCCTACCGCCGAAGAAGCTCCAACTGAGTAATCTCTCTTAAAAAAATAAAAACAAAAAGCCCTGACTCAACCTCTGGGCTTTTTGTTTAAAATTAGACTTCAAATAATGAATTCAAGTACGACCGAAATTGAGCCCGACCAAACTTTAACGCCACACACTTTAGCGTGGCTTGAAGAAAAAAGAGAAAAGATTAAACGTGAGTGCCCTCTCCAACTACAAGAAACGCTCAATCAACAGTTAGAGCACTTTCAAAACAATCAAAAAAGTGAATCCGAAGAACGTGTAGCCATTCAAAATATAGAAACGCTCATTAACCAAGGGATAAAACTTGAAGGCTTACTGGGTCATTTCAAAACCGAACTGGCTCAAGCCGCGCAATCTAAAGCCACAGTCGACACTGAGATTGAATTATTTTGGGCTAAATTTGAAAACGACGCCTTAGATCCCAATAAATTTGAAAACCTACAAGCCTATTTAAAAGAACAATTTTTAAAACACTCTAAAGAGACTCAAGTAATAAACGAAGTAAATCAAAAAATTAATGAGGAGATTGAACCAGAGATGCAGTCTTTTCTGCCTTATTATTTTAACAGTAAAGACCGAGGTCTTATTTATGCTGAAATGGCAAAACTTGGAAGTGTTGAAAATGTAAATCGATACCGACAAAAAATTTTAAAAGCCCGAGAAAAAAGAGAAAAATACGTCAGCAAAAAATTACAAGAAATTTGGACCCAAAAGACCAACCCAACCTTTGGTCGAAAAACACTAAAACTAATTCAAAAAAAATGTGGGGATGGCGTGTTTCAACTCCCCCACGTGCAAGAAGCACAAACCTTTGTAAACAATGTAATTGAAGCTGACACAGAAGTGAAAGATAAAATTCATGAAGCGGAAAATGCTAATAACTATTACAAAGAATTAACGGGAAAAGATCACCCACAATACGAAATACACGAAGTCTCAAAAGAAGCCCTGCCAGAAACCACCGTAAAACAAGAAAAAGCCAAAGAAATAAAAGAAAGCAAAGAAGCCCAAATAAAATCTTTAACCGAAGCTCGACGGCTACTTAAGTATACAATGTCTTTTTGGGCTCGCGCCAACCCAGATTTACTCGATGATGCCTCTTTTTCTATTGCGGGCGGGAATCGACGTAAAGGACTACTTGAACGAAGCGAAAACCTCCCAAGTATTGAAGCTTATGAAGATCAAGAAAGTAAATCAGCTACTTTAGATCAAGCCCAAGACGCCACCAAAGGCCTGTGGAAATATCGAACTATCGATATTCCAGGAAGTGCCGATGATTTTACAGCAGAAAAAGCTAACGCCTTACTGGGAAAACTAAGTACCTATACGCAAGGTGGTGGAGACATGATGGTAGCCATGACAGGCGTTTGGTATATTGATCTGGCTAAAAGAGGTGGTGCTAAAGCCAAATCCGTTTCAATGAATGACTATCTAGCTCATATTAATCACCTACTACACTCATTAGGCCAACCAACAGTTACTGACTCTGATCTAGCTGAAGCTGCATAAACGCAGCCAAACTTTGAATATAGGCTTCTGAAAAATCAAACTTAATACCAGCCGCTTCATAGATCTCTGGAATTGTTTTTGTATACCCAAGTTTCATAAAATCTCTGTATCCGTCTAGGGCGGCCGATGTATCAGCTTGCCAATTTTTCCATAAAGAAATAGCGCCCATTTGCGCAAAACCATACTCAATATAATAAAACGGAACTTCAAATATATGCATTTGTTTTTGCCATGCATTCGCTAAAGCCGATTCAAATCCAGCATAATCAATGAGGCCCGTCGAAAAAGTCTCATTAATCTCTACCCACTTAGCTCGACGCTCTGTTCGAGTGTGCTGCGGATTCTCATAAAGCCAGTGCTGAAAAGCATCCACAATCGCCACCCACGGCAGCGTTAAAACACTGTCTTCAATTTTTTGACGTTTAGCTCGTGCCAAAGCGCTTTCATCTGCATAAAATTCATCCCAAAAATCCATTGAAATAAGTTCCATACTCATGGACGCTAACTCAGCTACTTCGGCCGGCGTTGATTTAAATTCATTCAGCGAAAAATCTTTACTTAAGAAGGAATGAATCGCATGTCCGCCTTCATGTACCATTGTTTCTAAATCTCTTTGTGTCCCCACAGCGTTCATAAAAATGAAAGGCACGCCAATTTCATACAACGGATAATTAAAACCACCTGGCGCTTTGCCTTTTCGGCTTTCTAGATCAAAGTGTTCAAGCGCCTCCATGGTCTCTAAATATTCCGCAAATTTCGGATCCAAACGCGCAAATCCTTTCTTCGTTTTTTCTAGTAGCTCTTTGCCATTAGTAAAAGGTTTTAAGGCTGGCGCCCCAGTCGGTTCAACCGATAAATCCCAAGGTCGCAGCAAATCCAAATTTAATTGCTCAGCTCGTCGAGCTTGAATTTGTTTTACCAACGGGACCACATGTTTTGC
>CAJQJI010000033.1 GCA_905478675.1 Candidatus Altimarinota bacterium | reverse complement strand
CTAGACAGGCTAATAAAACTTAAGCCTAATGCTAGCCCCCAAAATCGGTATAATTTTTGCATCATAGTATCGCGGAATTATACCAGATTTAGAGCTTTTTAACCAGTCACCAGCTAAACTTCCTCCTGAGTTTTAGTAGACAAAAATAAGAATTAGTTAATTACATTAAAAAAGAACCTCGAGTTCGAGGTTCTTTTTATTTGAGCTAAAAGCCCGTTTAGCGTCGGTAACGAACGTAGTTATTGGTTGGAATACCATTTACAAGATATCCAGAATACCAATCCCCCGAACTTACAGAGTGAGGACTGGCGGATTGATCAGACCAAATATAATTCGCCCCGCTTGCCCGCAGTGTACTTAACGTTCCTTTGGCAAAGCTGCTGTCGCCTAAAATTTTAAATGAAACAGAATCGCTGTCATCGTTCGCCCCGGTATTATCCAATTTTAATTTAAGAGCGAATTCTTGAACACTTCCGCCACTCATATAAAGCTCTGATCCCGCGTCAAACACAAAAGTGTTCCCACTTGCACTAACGGTTGTAAAACCACTTGAGTACTCTTGAAAACCATTTACGACTCGTACTAACTGCGCGTCATCCGTGCTAATCCCACCGCTAAACTCTACGCCAGACGGAAAAGCCTGAATGGCAATTCTCCCAACGGACATCCCTTTTGTACCTGAATTTCGCAACTGGAAACGAACCAGTTGTTCTAAATTTCCATTTGAAACAAATGAAGGTTGTGACGCCGAGAAACTAACGCCGCCAACAGCCGTGGATCCGCCGCCCCCTTGGGTTACCGTAAAAGTCTCTGCATCTACATTAAAATTTTTACGACTATCTGGCACCGCTTGCCCACTCCCGATTCCAAAGATTTCTATATCACTGTCATTAAAGCTTAATTCAAGCCGATTCTCTGTTATGTTGCTCGGAATGTTATCGCGTACTAAAACCTCAAACACCAAGTTTACTTCATTATTCCGACCAATATAAATTTCATTATTCCGACTTAAATCAAAAACAGCCACACCGTTGGTAAATTGTTTCGTAGACAATAATTTCCCTGTTGATTGATTAATCAGACGCACTTCTTGAATCAGTGAATCTACATTCGAACCAAACGTATTTCTTACCGTTAATTTCTCGATCAAAAAATCATCCAGACTCGCTTTTAAAATAGCACTTAATACAACCGCTTTATCTCCAGAACCGAGCGCTCGGCCAGAAACAAACACGGGCGTTACGGAAGCGGAACCATCGGTTGCCCCCCCAGAAACACTGCCCACTGGATTTAAAACGACATAATCCGAAACGGTTTTCCCTGAAATTTTAGTCGTTAGGGCTTGTACTGAGCCTTCAGCTTGAGCTTCAATATCGGTTAATTTAACCCGAAAAGAACCCGGTAAGCGAGAAAAGTTATCAGGATCATTTAATTTTATTTGCACATCGAGTGATCGTGATTCCCCTGCAGCTAAACGCAAATTATTAAACTTAAGGGTAATATAACCCGTTCGTTCAAATTGAAATGATTGATCTTCAACCACTAAATCAAAATCACTAAAATCACTTACGACCCCTGTGTTATCGGTAATCTGGAACTTCATCTGGCTGACTTGAGCGGCCGCCACAAAAGAACTACTACTTGAAGCGGGGTTACTCAAGCCAATATTAAATAAATCTACCGCTTCACTGGTGATATTATTGATATCTTGCCGCAGAGTAATTGGGTTTACCGTTACATTAACCGAACTGGTGGCTTGCGTCGTTGTTGTCGTTCGATTTGTCGGATACACGCGGTAAGTACTGGTTCGAGTTGAAGTCGTATTAAACGTAGAACTCGGTGTATAAGTCGTTCGAATACTCGGGGCACGATAGCCTACTGATGAAGAGGTGTTCGAGGCATTGGTGCCACTACTATAATAACTTCGGTAAAAGTCCCAGTAAGAACTATAACCTTCAATGGCATTCGCACTGTTTGAAAGTATTAAACTGGAGCCAAAACCTAAAACGAGGCCGAGTGATAATAATTTTTTCATAAAAGTATTTAATTCATAATTAACCATAGTAATCCAACGGTTAAAGGGCAAATTTGTGACGTTATCCACCCTACACCTTAAACCTAAAAAAAGCGCTATTCCTAGTGGAATAACGCTTTTTGGGGAGAACCAAACTCTTTAACTATTCAGCCGCGTACACACGGAACGAGTCAAACATTTGCCCAACCGCTAGTACGTATTTAGACGCTTCAGCTCGTGGAATTTTAACTTCGATGTAATACACACCACCGTCCACGTCTTGCACCGCGTACCGATATAAAGTGTATTGCTCACCATCTGTAAATTCAGTCGTAAACTCTTCGGTATAAACTTCAGTCTGAAGATTAACTTGGTCTAATACTGTATCTGATTTATAAATTTGTCGAACCACTCGATCAAGTGATACTAAACGTCCTTTGCCACCAACTAGCGCTACATTTTCACTTCGAGTGATGTTCGTGGCACATCCCATAAACCCGTATGATTGGCTACAAGTCCCTTCATCAAATCGTTTGATTCGAATGTCTAAATCTCCAACCACGAACGCATGGTCATCTTCTTCTTTCACTTCAGCCCCTACAGGCAGCTCTAAAGAGAAAGCCTCGTTTTCAAACGTTTCGAAGGTCATCATTTCATTCTTTTGGCTGACTACTCGAGAAGTCACGCCGGTCTTAACCAGTGTTTCACGCCATGGCGCCACCCCACTTCGAATCGAAAAAGGACGAAACTGGTGATCCACTTCGGTTCGAGAATTAGCTTCTACGTACGTAGTATTAGTCGCGCTGTAACGCACTGTTCCAGCTGGTTGGCTGTAGTTTTCTCGGCTGTTTCGTTGATAACGAGCGGCGCCTTCAGTCGTACTGCTTGAAGTGCTGGTGCTGCCTGTAACGGTTGATTCGGAATAACGTTGTCGTTCAGAAAAGTGACGGTAGTCAGAAGCCTGACTTTGCGAAGTAATGTACGCATGATAAGCATTACGAGAAGCCGAGCTAAACGGAATCACTGACGCCGTAATAACGGCAAAACCAAGAGCGAATAAAACTGAATTTTTCATAAATTTAATTAACTAATTTTTTAAGTGAATTTTTAACTACCTTATTGTCGAAACCGGAAAGTTTCAAATACTTTGTACATCTCTTGCGCCGCTATATCTTTATCACGTGCTGACGCCACCCCTTCAATTCGAACGATACTGCCATCAGCCGGATTTAAGGCACTGAAGATAAAGTAGGTTCGGCCGCCGGCTTCAAAACTTTCTGTTACCGTTGGAAATCGAGCAAAACTTAAAGCTTGCGTATCATTCCATCTAAAGTCTTGGTTGGCGTTTGTCACGTTTGTAATATTTTGCGTTGCTTTAAAGTTTTGCGTTAAACGGGCCACACAAGACCAGAAATTAGTTTCACTACATTTGTAGCTACTTGGAGACTGTAATACTCGGAAAGCCAAAGACGTTCCATTATTACGATAAGTCCCACTTGAGTCTTTGCTAAAAGCCATCGTATCAACCGTGTAATACGTTGCATCAACCACGGCTAAATCTTCCACTTTAGGTTCTCCTAAATAATTAACACTCCGATCTACATAATCCCCATTCCGTACTACTAAGCGATTTGATTGAAACGTATTTTCAATCCGCGGATTTAACTGTGGACGTTGTAGTTTGTAATCTAGCATATCTACTGCTGGTTCGTACATCGCTTGTTTATTAAAGTAATGACAACCATATTGATCTCGCAAATCACACTGCGCTTGGTATTGATTAGCGTATTGGTTTCTGAAGGCATTAGCGTACGGATTTACATACGACAAACTATGTGGTCGGTACGTGCTTGTTTGACGAGATACTTGGTAATTAGGCGTTGTATACCCCGCTCGTTGTAGTAAGTGATATTGATAACTTGAAGCACTAACAAAACTAATCGCAGAGCCAGCTACCAGAACTAAACCGAGACCAAGGAGTAAATTTTTTCGCATAGTGTGGAAAGAAGTTTGAAGAAAAAAAGATAATAAAAAACGTGTCTTAGACCTCTTAACTTAAAGAAAAGAGAACCTAAGATGTTTGTTTTTTTATTTTTATAGCTTTCTAGTACTTTTTAACAGAAAAAACACCTCTGTCAAATTAATCACAATAAAAGTCAACTTAACTCAAACACCCCAATTAAAGGAAAAAAACTACTGCTTCCAAATGTACTTTCGATACAACCCTTCAAGGCTTTCTCTCGTCATATCTACTAGCTGAGACATTAAAGTGCGCATTTGACGAATTTCACGCAAGAGCACCTCCATTTTAGCGGCTGAATAATTTTTAGATTTTTCTAATTTGGTCGCTTGGTTTACCAATTCGCGAGTTCTTTTAGCTATCGCTTTTTTAACTTCTATTTTCTGCTTTTCTGGTGTTGGTAGAATAAAGTCTGGTGTGGTTGTATTTTTAAATAACAAGCTAGAAACCGCATTAGAAATCAAACCACCTTGATTTTCATCTGAAGCGCTTTGCGTTCCCCTTGAGGTTGGAATATTTTCGCCTGCATTTTCCCCTACCACTTCTGACACTTTCCCAGAGGCCTCAATCGCCCCTAACGCAGAGTCATCAAGCCCCATATTATCGACCTCTTGGGCAATAATTTGTTCAAAATTTGGGGTCTTGTCTACTTTTTCCGACATTTTGTAATAGTGCGTACAATCTACAAATTATAGCATAATGTACAACAAAAGAACAGACAGACTAAGACGCCAAAGGCTTAGTAACCCCCTAAAATACGTAAGCCAGCGACTTGGGCCTTTAAGGTATCTAAATGGGATTCGAACTCTGACACACTAATTTGAGCATCAATGTAAAAAACGTATTCGCCTTTATCGGGGGTCGCTCGACGGCTATCGAGCTTTAATAAATTAATATTTTGAGCTGAAAAATAGTTTAACACCGACGCCAGGTTCCCCGCTTGATCGGCGGTAAACCAGAAAGCGAAACATGTAACCGTGGACGCCGCCGCGACTCCATTTTTTTGCAGTAATACAAAGCGAGTTCGATTGCTCTCACTCGCCATATTTTCTGAAATAATTTTTAACCCCGTTTTTGCGGCTAGTTGCTTTGAGCCCACTGCGCCCCACGCTTGGGTTGAGGCTTTTTTAACTCTCCGTGCCGCCTGTGCCGTTGAAGCCGCCGCTTCCAACAAAGCATTTGGACAGGCCGATCTTAGATAATTTTTACTTTGAGATAGTGCTTGTGGATGCGAATAAATACGTTCGATTGCCTCTAACTTTAAATTCTGTGCCGTCATGAGATATTGCTCAATTGAACGATCTGTCGCGGCTATAATTCTAATATTGGGATGCGCTAATAG
>CAJQJI010000032.1 GCA_905478675.1 Candidatus Altimarinota bacterium | reverse complement strand
CGGCCGATCCAGATTCACGTGTCGCTTGTGAAGTGCTGGTAAATACAGGCTTAGTGGTGGTTTCGGGGGAAATTACCTCTAAAGCGGATTATATTGATATTCAAAAAATTGCGCGCGAGCGAATTATTGAAATTGGGTATGACCATGGTGATATGTGTTTTGATGGACGATCTTGTGCGGTTTTAACCGCGCTTGATGAACAATCGCCAGATATTGCGCAGGGGGTAGATGAGTTGCCGGATCATTTGCAGGGGGCTGGTGATCAAGGGATGATGTTTGGGTTTGCCTGCGATGAAACGCCAGAGTTAATGCCATTACCGATTTCTTTGTCTCATAAACTTTCGCGTCGTTTGGCGGCCGTTCGGAAAGACGGCACGTTGGCGTACTTGAGACCGGATGGGAAAGTGCAAGTGTCGGTTGAATATGAAGATGAAAAGCCAAAACGGGTGCTGGCGGTTGTGGTTTCAACGCAACACGCACCCGAAATAGCTCAAACTCAAATTCAAGAAGATATTAAACGCGAAGTTATTGATCCAATTTTAGGGGATTTGGTAGACGCTGATACCTTGTATCACATTAACCCTACGGGCAAATTTGTGATTGGAGGTCCACAAGGTGATTGTGGCCTGACTGGCCGTAAAATTATTGTGGACACTTATGGTGGTATGGGACGGCATGGTGGCGGCGCGTTTAGTGGAAAAGATCCATCAAAAGTAGATCGAAGCGCGGCCTACATGGCTCGGCATATTGCCAAAAGCTTAGTGGGGAATAACTTGGCCACTAAATGTGAAGTGCAGTTAGCCTACGCTATTGGGGTGGCTGAACCGGTTTCAGTACGGGTTGATACTTTTGGTACCGGCACTCAAGATGAAGAAAGTTTAGCGCAATTAGTGCGCGATAAATTTCCGCTTCGCCCAAAAGAATTGATTGACTACTTAGACTTAAAGCGTCCTATTTACGCAAAAACAGCGGCTTATGGTCATTTTGGGCGTGAAGACTTAGACGTTAAGTGGGAAACCATAGCTTCACTTTAAGTACAGTGAATCTGAGTTGCTCCAAATAGCTAATTTTGTACCATTGGAGAGATGTCTTTTAAGGTTAAAAAAATTCGTGCAAAAAAAGGTAAATTTGCTTGGTGGCATAACTTTGAAGCCGCGATTGGAGTGAAGTTAGCACGAAGTATTTTGCTCGCCGTACCCTTAAGTGTTTTATGTTTAGTCGGTGTGGCTATGTTGCAGCATGGTTGGATGAGCGGCGACGGGCCGGCTCGAATTATTCCTAAATTCACGGTTTTAGAAGAAACTGATGGGCACACTAATATTGTTTTTCTCGGCGTGGCCGGAAAAAATGAACAAGGCGGGAATTTGTCAGACTCGATTATTTTAATGTCTATTAATGGGGCGAAAGGCACGGTTTCTATGCTGAGCTTGCCTCGTGATTTATATGTTGATTCTCAAGTTGGTTCTCGCAAGATTAATGAAATTTATGCCAACGCCAGCTATGGTGATCGTGAAGAAAATGGCTTAAAAGTGGTGAAACAGGCCTTTAGTGCTTTTACAGGAATTCCAATTCACTACGCGGCTGTGATTGACTTTAAAGTGTTTGAACAAGTAGTGGACGAACTTGATGGCGTTAAAGTTTTTGTATCGGAAGATATTGTGGACCCTTATTACCCAGATGAAAATTTTGGTTTTCAAACCTTTATTGTTCGAAAAGGGATTCAAGAGTTTGATGGAGCCACGGCGCTTAAATATGCACGAAGTCGTAAAACTTCTTCAGATTATAGTCGAGCCAAACGGCAACAAGATTTATTGTTTGCGATTAAAGAAAAAGCCAAAGAAAGCGGAACGCTCTTTAATCCAACGCAATTAAAAGCCTTTTATCAAACCTTTAGTGATAATGTTTCAACCGACCTCGGCTTACCGCAGCTTTTAGAGTTGGCTAAAATTGCGGCGGGCGTTGATTATGACGGCTTGGTGTCAGCGGTGCTGAACGATGATCCGACGACGCGCGGCGGGCTTTTATATGCTCCCGCTCGTGAGTTTTATAATGGTCAGTTTGTGCTGTTACCTTTAAATTTAAAAGATACTCAAAAATTTATTGAATTGACGCTCATTACCCCAGAAATTTTATTGGAAAATGCGCAAATTGCGGTGCTTAATGGTTCGCGAATTAGTGGTTTGGCGAGTGAAATGGCACAACGTTTAAGACGGCTTGGCTTTCATGTGATTGAAACAGGAAATTATGATTCAGATAAACCGGTATTTAAATCTTTCTATGAGCCAGTATCGAGTAATGCGGTTCCAAAAACAGAATCTTTTTTACAAAGTTATTTAGAAATTGACCCGCTATTTTCGCCTGAAGAAGTTGCCGAGACAGACACTGAGCTTGAAGTTGCAGATAAAACAGTCCCAGATCCGACTGAATTAGTTGATTTGAATATTGTTTTAGGCGTTACCTACGATTAAAGTTTTAGGTTTATTTCCCTGTTAACGAAGGGGCAGAAAAATCTTGAGGCAGAGTTCTGTGGGCTACTTCTTGCGTAATTAAATCGTTTGATAATAACCATTCAATGGTTTTTTTCATCGAAACCATGCCGTCCATCTGTCCCGTTTCAATAATTGAGTCAAGTTGGAAGGTTTTGTTGTCGCGAATCAAGCTTGAAACGGCGTAGTTTTGGAACAGAATTTCAAAGGCGGCAACACGTTTGTTTTCGTTTTTTAGTGGTAGAAGGGTTTGCCACACCACACATCGCATAACATCGGCTAATTGGGTTCTAATTTGATTTTGTTGGTCAGGAGGAAATACATCAATTAAACGATTTACGGCGCCGGTGGCACCATTGGTATGCAGTGTTCCTAAGACTAAAGCCCCAGTTTCGGCTGCCGTAATAGCGGCCTGAATGGTTTCTAGATTTCGGAGCTCTCCGACTAAAATAACATCCGCGGCTTGCCGTAAACACGATCGAATCGCTTTGCTGAAATCTTTAGTATGAATTTCGAGTTCTCGTTGTTCAATTAAAGAAAGTTCATTGTGATGAATAAACTCAATCGGGTCTTCAATAGTGACAATATGCTTATGTTGCTGTTTATTAATTAAATCTACGAGCGATGCTAGGGTGGTAGATTTCCCCGATCCCATAGCGCCGGTTACGAGGACTAAGCCATTTTTATATTCTAACGCTTTTTTAATTTGGTTCGGTAAATTTAGCTGCTCAAAACTGGGTACGACCTCTGGGATATAACGAAATACAATAGAGAGCCCGCCCATTTGCCAAAAGACGTTGGCCCGAAAACGTTTGCCACTATCTTCAGAGCTAATGGCAAAATCGTATTCGGTTCGGTCTTTTAGTACGCCTTGGTTTTCGGCTCCAAGTTGGGCCATTAAATAAAACTCGAGTAAAGCGTTGGTGACCGCCGGTTCATCATCAAAAAAGATGGTTTTATTATTAATTCTACAACTGGGCTTAGAGCCGGCTGAAAGGAATATATCAGACGCGCCCAAATCAAGAGCTCGTTCTTTTAGGGCTTTAACCATGCCCACCGCGTCCGCTGCATCTTTTTTCATATGATCAGATCATTATAGCAGAGCTTGAAATTATATTCAAGTTCCGCTATAATAGGGGGAATGAAAAACCGTTTTAAGTTTTCAAAAAGCGCAACCTGTACGGCCTTGGTACTGGTATTAGCCTTTAATATAACCTTTGTTTCAACTGCAGAGGCTTTTCTTGGTTCTATTAGTCAAGGCGTCGCCTCAATTAGCTCTGCGGTGAGTGCGGGAACTTCTTTAATTAATAGTGTGACAAGTTTGTTTGGCGGCAGTAGTGGGGATGCTGGGGTGGCAGTTTCAAGTGGGGTGCCAATAGTTTCTAATGGTGGGATTCTTCCGGGACCGGCTAATGCGGCTTATGGCGTTTCTTATGCTCGAGATGTATTTTTACCGGGTTTAACGAACTGGATTGTTGCGGTTGTTTTGGCGGGGTCGGTTATTGTATTGATTGTTGCCGGAATCATGTATTTAGTTGGTGGTGGAAACCA
>CAJQJI010000031.1 GCA_905478675.1 Candidatus Altimarinota bacterium | reverse complement strand
CGTAGTGTTGTAGTTACTATTATAGGTTGGAGTGGTGGACGTATTTGAATATACACCATTTGAAGTGTAGTAGCTCGTTAAGCCCCCGCCCGTAGAACCTGAATAGGTATTAGATGACGTCACGCCAACACTGTCGTAATTTTGCCCTGAATTATAGTTATAATTGTAACTATAAGGCGTTGTATTAACCGCACTGCTACCGATTCCGTTAGCCGCATAATACCCCGTTAAGCCGGCAGCACTGGCGGTACCAAACCAGAGAAATGCCGCGAACGCCAGAACCGATAAAGAGAAATTTTTCATGAAAGATTGTGTCTTATTAAAGAATAACGAACCGCTTTCTTATTAATGACAGTTTTGTATTTAATTTTATAAACTCATTCCGAGCTATTGTCAAAAACTTCTAAATAATTTCCTGTAAATGTCAATACCCTATAAAAATAACCTTTAAACGAGTTATTTGGTGAAAGAAAACTTTTGAATACAATATCTTTGATATTAACCGTTTGATCTCTCATGACCACTCTGCCTCTAAACCAAGTTCCTACGTTCTCAAAAGCCTGTCGCCGTAGTATTCTAGAAATGCTTCATACTTCTCAATCAGGGCATCCTGGAGGCAGCTTAAGTGCGTTGGATTTTTTGGCGGTGCTTTACACGCAACGAATCGGAAATACGAATGAACCTGTTGTAGTTTCAAACGGGCATATTTCACCGGGTGTTTATAGTGTTCTGGCTGAAATGGGTGCCATTGATAAGCAAAAAGTAAATTCAACGTTCCGACAAATTGGCTCTATTTACGAAGGGCATGTTACCCGACACGTAGCCGGTGTTCACTTTGGAACGGGACCGTTAGGCGTTGGGGTTTCGGCCGCAGCTGGGTTTGCGAAAGCGGAACAATTAAAGCATTCAGACAAACGAGTGTTTGCCGTCATGGGTGACGGTGAAGCCCAAGAAGGCCAAGTACAAGAAATGGCCCTGTTTGCGGCTAAAGAAAAATTAAATAATTTCACCGTTTTTTGTGATTACAACCGCGTACAACTAACCGACAGTTTGAAAGCCACCATGCCGATTGATGTAGCGGCTATTTTTAAAGCTTTTGGTTGGGAGGTTTTAGAAATAGACGGTCATGACCACAAAGCCTTATTAGAAGCTATTAATCATACATCCGATAAACCCGTTATGATTGTCGGACAAACTATTATGGGCTACGGCGTGCCGATGATGGAAGAAGCTGGACGCAACGATAAAGCCGATTGGCACGGAAAAGCGCCTTCATTGGCAGATATTGAAGCTCAACTTGAATTGCCAGAATTAGAAATGACGAATGACGAATTAAAAAATTTGGAAGCTTTTAGAAAAAGCGTCAATTTCAAGCCAGAAGCGAATACCTTTACCCAAACGGGGACGCCTTTAAAAAATGTTTCAGCCGGAGACCCCGTTAAATACGCCGCCGATGTTATGACCGATTGCCGCAGCGCTTATGGGCAAGCACTTCTTAGCCTAGCTAAAGCGAATGAGACCGTCTTAGCCGGCACCGCGGATTTAGGCGGTTCGGTGATGACAAAATTTGTAAAAGCCGAATTACCAGCCCAACACATTGAGTTTGGAATTTGTGAACAAAACATGGTGAGCGTCGCGGGCGGGTTATCGTTTTCAGGTTTTACACCGTTTGTCTCTACTTTTGGAGCCTTTATGAGTAGCCGCGCTAAAGACCAAGCGCGAGTGAACGACATCAATCAAGCCAACGTTAAAATGGTGTCAACGCACTGTGGTTTAAGTGTGGGCGAAGACGGACCAACCCATCAAGCCATTGATGACATGGGCTCTCTCTTGGGGATGTTTAACACCATGGTGGCCGAACCAGCCGACCCAAACCACTGTGACCGCATTATTCGCTACATGGCTACCCATTACGGGAATTGTTATGTTCGTATGGGACGGCACAAATTACCGGTACTAACCAAAGCTGACGGCTCTATTTTATTCGATAAAGACTACGTGTACGAATACGGACGAACGGATGTATTACGTGAAGGTTCAGCGCTGACTATCGTGGCCTCTGGCCCAATGGTCATTGAAGCTCAAAACGCGGTAGAAGCGGCTGGTGTTGATGCTGAAATTTTGATTGCTTCGAGCCCTAAACAGTTTGACGAAGGCTTAGCGACTTCGCTTAAAAAAACTGGCAAAGTAGTGGTAGTGGAAGACCACAATGCCAAAAGCGGTTTTGCTTCTCAAGTGGCTTTATATGCCGCTCAAAACGGTATTCAATTAGAGGCCTTTAAATCGATAGCGGTTGAGGAATATCAACTTTCAGGAAAACCAGCCGAGCTTTATGACAGTGCCAATATTGGCGCGAAAGCGATTGAGAAAACCCTTCTAGCTTTATAAATCCGAACTTATTTCAAAATTTAACATTTCTTACTCAGCGGCTAAATCGGTCGCTGAGTTTTTTTCATATTTAAGAATACTTTCTTCTATCGACTTACCTTAACTTTTTATCCCACGCCGCCAGCCCTTCCTGCCAAGCAGGATTTTCAACATCGGCTACATAAAGCTCAAAATAACGCGTTCCATAGGTTTCATTCGCCCACTTCAAACCATCCATTGGCGTACCGTACGCTACATTCTCT
>CAJQJI010000030.1 GCA_905478675.1 Candidatus Altimarinota bacterium | reverse complement strand
GCTACTTGTCCGCGAGTCATGGGGTTTTCTAAATTCACAACATCGGTCGGAATGGCCTTTTTGTCAGAGAGGAGCTGTGCATAAGCTTCATACCAAACCTCCGTCGGCGTCACGCTTAAACCAAACGCTTCGGCCACCATTTTAAAGGCTTCGGCAGCGTTCACGGCGTTACTCGGTCTAAACGTTCCATCTGTATACCCTTCTACGATGCCTAAACAAGAAGCCTGCTTCAAATAAACTCCATACCAAGCGTTAAAATCAACATCACTGTAATGCTGCAAAGCGGTGCAGGTTGTTGCGCTACTGGTGCGAGCTTCCATTAAAATTTTAAGCAACTCGACGCGATTAATGTTTTGTGAACTTTTAAACGTGTTATCTGGATACCCAGAAATAATGCCTTCGTGGTACACATAATCAATCGCGTTGTAGTGTAAATCGGTTGTAAAAACGTCTGTAAAACTATTACCGGCTAAGGTGGTTGTACTGGTAAAACCGAAGGCCAAGGCTAATAAAAATTTTAGAGGCCTCCGGTTTGCTATGAGTATTTTTGGGGAAATCATTGTACTTAGAGTATTTATTTTAGAACTAAATTCACCCAACCAACCTAAAACGGCGGTTCACCCGCCGGACGATTGGCGTCCATATACTCCATTTGTTCGGCTTCAGTTAAAGTGTCCCAATTGTCTGGTAAAACCATATCTGGTGGAAACCCAAACTCGCCGTTTTCAGGCGGCACGCCTGCCCCGAAGCCTTGAGCCGTACTACTCGCGTTATAACTCCAATCACTCTCTAGACTTAAATTTGAAGCGGCCTCAATTCGACCATCAACATAAGCCAGTAAAGCGTCGGCTGAAGCTACAAACGCCTCTTGGTTTCGTAACAGGGTAAAGCCCGCTTGTTCTCCATTTTCCCCCACAACTGACGGCGTAATAAGTTCATGTAAAAACTCAACGCGTGTCGTAAAGGCGTCAGTCTCTAAAATATTTTCTACAAATGAATTCACATAACCAACGTATTCGGCACGGTACGCTTCATCATCAATTAAATATCGAATCAACGGCCACGTGTCATTAATACTATTAAAAGTTAAAGTAACGTTAGAACGTTTTCCTTCAGAAAAAGACTCGTTGTTATCCCACGGAATCCAGGTCAGAAGATTCGTTTCTGGCACGTTGTACAAATAATAATTATGCGTCATAGCGCCATAGGTATCCCAGTTTTTAATAACGGTATTCACCGCCAACCAGTTCAAAAAGGCACTGGTATCAAAAACGGCTTCTAAATCTTTTTTCCATTGCGTCGGATCCGTAGTTCGAGTGTCTGAATTAAGCACGGCCGAAAGCGCTTCTAAATCACTCCAATCATCTTCATCTTCGTTTGATTTTTTTACAAACCCTTCTTTTAAACTCGCGGCGGTTTGCGCCGACAAGTTCGTCGCCGTGCCTTCGGCTTTATAAATATTCCCGCTATCATCCCCAAACACACGCTCGGTTAGGGTGTCATCTACGACTTCTACGGCAGTATAAAGTCCAAAATAAGTCGGCCCTTCTCCGTAATCTATATAGAGTTCATAAAAAGCCGTTTTAGGAGCGGCAATACCCGCAGCCTCAAAAGACTCTGCCGCTAATTTTTCACGCATAAGTGAAGCATCAGAATAGCCCGAAGAAAAGGACAGTTGTTTAAACCCGTAAAATCGTTGGTTTTTTAGTTCAGGATAATCATCTTCAAACTCATCAAAATCCATTTTAAAAGGCAGTTTTAACGTGCCACTTTGCCAGGCCGAACTTAAGCTAGAGTTTCCCTTAAAGCGTAACCCAACGTTGTACCACTGGGTGCCGTTAAAAAACACTTGAGTTTCGCCAAACATCGGATTTTCGGAACTACCAAGATTGGCGTTTCCGCCACCACCGCCCTCACCACCTTGTCCACGTTCGGGTCTTTCGCCTCCACCAACCCCTGGCTCGGGACGTTCGCGCTCTACCTCACCCGCGACGGCCTGACCTCGCTCTGGTCTAGCGGCATTGCCACCTCCCTCAACATTAGAACGAGACGAAGCGTCACCGTAAAGATCGGTCATATTATCGAGCATCGCTTGCCACTCATCAGCCGCGATGACAATATCTAAACGGTTCACCGCTTCTTGCGGAAACACTACCTCGTAGTTTGGATCAACATTCTTCGAATGCGTCTCATCTGTCCAGTCGTCAAAATTAGAAGTTCCTGTTGTCTGCGTTTCCGTAGTGACAGTGGGCGTGTCTGTCTGACACCCCGCCAACGTAAACCCGAGGACTGTAACGAGTAAAGCGAACGATAAATTTTTAGTATGTCTCATTTTTCAAAAGTTATAAATTTCAGTATTAAAAGCGTCCGCCACGCGTTCCTCCAGGCACTCCTCGAGTTTCGCCTTCGCCGTATTTAGTAATCTTTCCGTCAATCACTAAATCCGTAAACGCCTCACCGTCCACCAAGAACGTGTAGGTTTCTCCCGCTTTAATTTGGCTTGAAGAATAGGTCACCGATTGAAAGGTTTTCGCTGGAGTGAAACTAAAAAGTTCTTGCCCCACGGCATCAACTAAAGCCACTTCGGTCTCGGCGGCTTGCACCGTATCAAGGTTTACTTGAATCGAATACTGTTCTGATTCAGCGTCTGGCGTCCCCGCCATCCCAACACTGCCCACCGCAATAATGGTCCCCCCTGAAACTAAGAAAGTTCCATTCACATCAAGCGGACCTTCTCGTTCGGTGGTAGGGCCGTTTATAATCAACATGCCCCCCGTAACGACCGCGTTTCCATTCGAATCAAAACCATCTGAAGCCGAATTAATCGAAACAATTCCGCCATTAATCGCCAACAAACCACCGGCCACTACCGCTTCCCCGGCCGCGCCACTCATGCCGCCGGTGGCATCTCCTTCTTCTTTTTTAGCGGCCACATTAATACCGTCATCGTTGGCGGTAATATTCACCGTTCCGCCATCCACAATAACTTGCAGCCCTTCAATACCTTCGTACGAATCTAAAATATTAATCGTGCCGCTAAGCACACTCACTAACTGCACCCCGTGAATACCATCATCTCCGGCGGTAATGGTCACATCACTTTCTTTAAACGTAATAATGCCTTTGGTCTCACTTTCAATGTTGTCTGATTGCAGACCGTCACCGCCCGCGTTAACCACTAAAGTCGTTTCATCAATCTCTAGGGTGTCTTTCCCGCGGACGCCGTCGTCTTTAGCGGTGACTTCAATATTGGCTTCTTTAAATTCTAAATCATCTTTACTGGTAATCCCGTCATTATAGTTTCCAAAAACTTGTAATACCGCGTTATCGGCCCCCTGAATTTTTAAATTAGCCATACTATAAATAGCCGCGTTTGGATAATCGTCCCCACTATCATCTGTAGCGTCTGGGCGATTATCAGTCACCGTATTTTTAGAACTTTTAGGCAGCGTAATTTGCACGTTCTTTGCCTCTTTAATGTAAATTGGCGCGTTGGTGCGGCTACTAATATTGGCATTATCAAGCACAATTTCAACATCCTCATCTTTAGTAACCTCCACCACAATACTTTCGGTTATAGTGCCCGAAAAGTGGTAAGTACCCGCTTTAGTAATTAAGTTTTGGTTTTCAACCACCATTGTGGTCGTAGTCGAATCGACGGAAATTTCCGTTGATTGGTTCGTGGTTTCGGAAACCTGACAACCGGTTAAAACAAGCGCCATGGCCGAAAATGCCATAATCGAAGTCGTTTTTAAACGATATAACATAGTAAAAAAATTAAATTTAAATAAAGGGTTTATTCAGAGAATTCCCCATTACTAGAAAGTAGGTTACAACTCTCTAGGCCTTTAATGGCTCGAATTTTTTCGAGCGCTGATTCTTGGTTTCCTTTTTTCATTTTCACCTCAATTACTTTTTCGGTGAAATCGGCTTTGCGGCTATCGGTACGAATAAAATATTTTTGGAACTCGGTTTCAAGTACCTTTTTAATTTCTGGATACACGCCTTCTGGGTATTTCACAATCAACATGTAAGACGGCTCAAACGCCACGGCGCGTGAAAGCAGTAATAAGACCGCGGCAATAAACACACTCGCGAGTAATGAAAGTTCGTAGTACCCAACCCCATTTATCACCCCAATACTAATCGCCCAAAAAATAAAAGCGGTGTCTTTTGGGTCTTTAACGGCAGTTCTAAAACGCACAATTGAAAGCGCTCCCACCAGCCCCAGTGAAAGCACTAGGTTTCCACTAATACCAATCATTAAGGCATTCACAATTAAGGCCACTACCACTAACGTGGTATTAAAGTTTTTAGAATAAAGCACGCCATTATAGGTTTTTTTGTAGATGAAATAAATAAACATCGCGATCAAAAAAGTGATCGAAAGCGATAAAAATATCTGCACAAAACTAAACGAAGTATTGATAAGTATTTTATCGAGAGAAAAAAGTTGGCTTAAATCGGTTCCGTTCATGGTAAAAAAATTAAGTAATAAATGCTTCTTTAAAGCCTAAGCAGGCTCGGTTTCATAAAATTCACGGGTCTCCATACGGCCGTAGCAATATTTACTAATGGCCATGCTGACATGACTATCGAAGTTTAAAAAATCTTTAAACCAAGACGGCAGACAGGTGTTGAATTTTACTTCTAAAATGATGACATCATCACGCTGCAGAGGATGCGTGAGGACGTTTTTATCAAACAAGTTTAAATCATCGGTGGTCGTTCTGATTTGTTTATCAAACGTGATGCGAATTTCGTTGTAGTCCATTTTGTAGACTTCACGTAGGTAATCCACAATGACCACTGGACGAAAATATTTTCGTTTTAAATCAAAATAAATCGATTTAGCGGCGGCTCCTTCTTTCTCCAGCAAAAAGTCATACTCCCCGTCCATCATCGCCAAGGCTTCGGCTTTAGACACGGTGACAGAGCTTTTGTTCACAAAGTTATTTTCTTTTCTTTTGCGTTCTAATTTTGCCCAGGTCTGATCAAAATCATAAATTCGTAAACGGTATTTATCGCGTATTTCTATGCCATCAAGTTTTTCTTCGACTGAATTTTCAGCCACGTCATCAAAATATAAACTGCGAATAAAATAACCTTCGTCCTTATTTTGGTACGAATCGGTTTCCATCAGTTGCCCAAGCACGTGCCGGCAATATTGGTAATCCGCCGCACTGATATAAAATTTAAGTTCGTGCCGTTGTACTTTTAAATTGGTTTTCATGGTCTAGCAGGATTATTTCTCAGTACGAAATCTTTTCGGTTCCGCTCGCCTTTTGTGGGCATCGACATAATAAAGGTCTCTGGGTCTCCATCAGGAAAATGTCCGACCGTGGTTTCCGTTAAGGCCGCCTCATCCGCAATAGCGGTCAACGAATCAATGACTCGTTGTTGTTGGTCTATCAAGTAAATAGTTTCACCGTTTTTAATGCCAAAATTTGTTTTAAGCACGGTTTCTTCGCCCGTATAATTTTGGCCATAAATCACCACGAAGCCATTGGGCGGAATAATTAAATCTTCTTTGATTTCGTATTGAGTGTAGTCTTCTTTTTTATCGGTTAAATACAGCCCCGTTGTCGGCAGAATTGGTCATTAACGAAATTTCATTTACTAATAATGACGGCAACGATTGGATTGAAATTTAAAATCCAAGTTTGCAAACAAAATCACTAACGGGGCTGTA
>CAJQJI010000029.1 GCA_905478675.1 Candidatus Altimarinota bacterium | reverse complement strand
TGGCTGAATTTTACGAAGAATTAGAATACTTTTTGGTCGCCCCGAAAGTAAATAAAACGGCACTGGTTAATGAAAAAATCAAAATCGATGAAGTGCTAGCAGATTCAGTTTTAAAAGAAGTTGCTATATTGTTGCAAAATATAAATGAAGCCGATTTTACGGCTGAAAATATTAAAGCGAAAGCGATTGAATCGATTGCGAAAATGGAACTTAAAAACGGTCAGTTTTTAAGCCCTTTTCGGTATGCGTTATCGGGGCGAGATAAATCGGCTGGGCCATTTGATATGGCGGCTATTTTGGGCAAGGAAGAAAGTTTGAAACGAATTAACGCGTACCTGTAATGAAAATTTTAAGTACCATTGGCAGTAAATTCTGGAAGGGCTGGATGTACTTTGCTGAAAAAGTTGGCTGGGTAAACGAACATATTTTACTTGGGGTGGTGTACTTTGTAGCGATTGGCTTGTATGCCATTTTGTATGATGTGACTCGAATCTTTAAACCCAAACCGAAAACCATGTGGCGAACGTTTGAACATCAGCCGATGACGCTTGAAGCTTTAGAAAAACAATTTTAATGGCCAACAATAAACCAACGTATTTGCTCGGGCTCGCTTGTTTTTACCATGATAGTAGTGCGTGTGTGGTAAAAGATGGTGTAGTGGTGGCTGCCGCGCAAGAAGAGCGATTTACGCGCTTAAAACACGATGAAAATTTTCCGACTCAGGCGGTGGCTTATTGTTTAGCTGAAGCGGGTATTTCAATGAATGATATTGATGGCGTTTGTTTTTATGAAAAGCCGTTGTGGAAGTTTGAGCGTTTGCTTTTGACCTATATTCAAGAATGGCCGCGCGGTTTTGTGTCGTTTATAAAAGCCATGCGGGCTTGGTTAAGCAAGAAACTCTGGATGGAACATATTATTCGGAAAGAGCTTGGTGAGTTTTGGCCGGCTTATGATTACCGCCCTTGGTATCATCGTTTTGTGTTTAATCGTCTGCCGCTTAAGCAGGCCTTTCCACAATTTGAGGGGAAAATCTATTATGTACCGCATCACTTAAGCCATGCGGCGTCTACTTATTACCCGTCTGGGTTCGAAGACGCAACGGTGTTAACTGTGGACGGGGTTGGTGAATGGTCAACGACGAGTTTAGCTTTGGGACACGGTTCAAAATTGGAACTTAAAGAAGAGATGGTTTTTCCTGATTCTTTAGGCCTGCTTTATAGTGCTTTTACGTATTATTTAGGGTTTAAGGTTAATAGCGGTGAGTATAAAGTGATGGGCTTAGCGCCTTATGGTGAAGCCAAATATACCCAAGAAATTTGGGATTTACTAGACGTTTTTGATGACGGTAGCTTTAGAATGAAACCCGAATTTTTTGCGTACCGATATGGGTTGCGCATGACTTCACAAAAATTTGTGAAACATTTTGGTACGCCCGTCCGTCAGCCGGAAGATGAACTCACACAATGGCATAAAGATATGGCCGCCAGCCTGCAGCAAGTGACCGAAGAATTAATGCTTAAATTAGTGCAGTATGCGTACCTGCAATATGGTGGTAAAAACCTTTGTTTGTCTGGTGGCGTCGCGCTTAATTGTGTGGCTAATGGTCGAATTGTACGTGAAGGCCCGTTTGAAAACGTCTATGTTTTTCCAGCCGCAGGCGATGCCGGTGGGAGTGTAGGGGCGGCTTTATATACATATTCGATTATGGAACCGGAATCCCATAATTTGGCTCCCGTTAAAACGATTTATTTAGGGCCTAAAAATAGTAATTCAGAAATTGAAAGTTTTTTGCAAGAGTATGGCATAAAGTTTGATAAAATACTTTCAGAGGAAGATAGAGCTAAAAGTATTGCGCAACATTTAGCCGATAATAAAGTAATTGGTTTGTTTCAAGGCCGGATGGAATTTGGACCTCGAGCGCTGGGGAATCGCTCGATTATTGCGGACCCACGACAAAATGAAAACTGGAAACGCGTAAATATTAAAATTAAGTTTCGGGAAGATTTTAGACCGTTTGCCCCGAGTGTGATGGCTGATAAAGCAGACGATATTTTTGATTTGCGCGGGGTTGAAAGCCCGTACATGTTGCTGACGGCTCATACCAAAGCGAAAGATTTGCCAGCCATTACCCACGTGAATGGTTCGGCGCGAATTCAAACTGTTTCGCCTGAAGATAATAAACCGTACTACGATATTATTTCAGCGTTCAATGATTTAACCGGTTGTAGCACGATTATTAACACGTCGTTTAACGTGCGCGGTGAACCGATTGTGTGTGACCATATTGATGCCTTTAAGTGTTTTATTCGAACCGATATGGATATCTTGGTGCTCGAAAACTTTATTGTTAATGTGGATGATGTTGATAAAGAAGCCTTGAAGTCGCAGTTTGAATTAGAAGTTTTTGGGGACGATTAAAAAGGATTCTTTCTGAGGGAAGTGATTTTTTAATGCGTTTGTCGATTTTGGTATATTTGACTAAGCTAAGCGAGATGCAAACCCTCAAAATTTTATTCTGGAATATTGTCTGTTTGGCAATTTTTGCAGGTTTTTGTTTTGTGGGGTTAGAGTTTTATTTGCGTACGTATCAAGGTTTTTCAACCGAAACGGTGTCGGCGGTTGGCGTACCGATTTTTAAGCCTGATACGTTAAACACGTACGCGCATAATCCGGGGGCTACGGCTTTAAATGGCTATGGATTACCAGTACCAGAAATACATATTAATAATTTAGGGTTACGAAACGACGAAGATTACCAACTTTCAAACGAAGACGAACACACTAAAAATATTTTAGTTTTAGGGGATTCTTTTACTTTTGGGACGGGCGTAGACCAAAATGAAACTTTTTCGGCGTTGCTGGAAAATAAATTAAATCCGCCGATTGGCGCTCTTTCTTTTAAGCCAGACGTCGCACGTGGACTGCTGGGTGATACTTTAGATTTAAGTGATGAGCCGGCTAGTTTTAGACTGCAAGCCACTGACTTAGAGAGAGATAAATGGCAGGTTTGGAACGCCGGACACATTGGCTATTCAATCGGGAATTATTATTTATTACTGAAAAAATATGCTGAAATTATGCCGCTGGATACGGTGGTGGTAAATATTTTTGTGGCGAATGATATAACCGAATTGCGCCGTAAAACTTGGATTTTAGATGCGGAAAACGATCTGGTACAAGTGGAAGATCAAAAAGTGTTTGCCAATGCCGAAGGGAAGTTAGAAAGCCGTACCAGCACGCCGCCAAAGTCGTTAGCATGGCACTGGTTAGAACAGCGACTGCAGGTGTTACGGTATAAATTAGAGCTAGATGACCCTGAATTTGAAGAACCAACCTTAACCTGGCCGGTGTTTCTGGCAGAAGATCACCCGGCTTGGGATCCTAATTTACCGGGGTATTGGGAACGGTTTTTGCAAGGTATGCAGTTTATGAGCGATTACGCAAACCAGCACGATATTAAGCTGAAATTTGTGGTGCTGCCGATGGACGTACAAGTCGATGATGGGTACCGCACAAAATATGCACGGCTTTATTTTGATGAAGACGCTAAACAATCGGATCGACCGCAAACGCACATTATGAATTTTTGTGCGGCTCGGCAGTTAGACTGTATTGATATGTTGCCGATTATGCGATCGGAGCCAGACCGGGCTACGTTATTTTTTAATTACAACGCGGATCCTCATTTTGATAAACCAGGGCATGAACTTACGGCTGAGGTGATTTTAGAAAGTCTAAAAGCCGATCAAGAATAAGATTCTGTTATTTTGTGTTGTTCCCTCTATAGCTGTAGAAAATCACTTTTACATTAAGTAAGTATTAATAAAATATTTTTATAAAAATTGACAACTTTGTGCTTTGGGCTAAATAGAAAGCGATGCATGAAGATACTCGTTACCTATTGACCTTGCTTGGCGCCGTTTTTCTGGTGGTGCTAGTGTTGTTGTAACTTAATTTAGGGGCTCAAAATAATTTGGGCTAAAATGAAGTTATGATTTATGTGGCTTTACTGCGCGGCATCAACGTTGGGGGCAACCATAAAGTGGATATGAAAGCACTCAAGGTTAGTTTTGAGTCGGTCGGTTTGCAATCAGTGGAAACGTATATTAATTCTGGGAATGTTGTTTTTGAAAGTGAAATTATAGAAATAGCGGATCTACAGCGCCGTTTAGAAAAGGTGATTGAGCGTGATTTTAAGTTAAACATTCCAGTTTTAGTACGAGACTATCAAAACTTTGAAAGCTTAATGCAGGCTTTACCTAAGACTTGGGA
>CAJQJI010000028.1 GCA_905478675.1 Candidatus Altimarinota bacterium | reverse complement strand
CCAATAATACCAACATTAGGGCCTAACGATGAAAGAAAGTTTTGCATTGAAAAGAGGGATGAATTTTGGGCGCATTTGTGGGTCAAACGCGCAGTCGAACTTAAAGTTTTAAAGCGAGAGCGTCAACGCTAAAATGTGGAAAACTTTCTTGACTCAATTATGCACAATTTGTGCACATAGCCGAAAGGTTTTACAAACAAGGGAGGGTCCTTACAATGAAATTTGTTTTGTTTTTAATCCTCAAAGTAATGACACAAATGTACTATGATGCTGATATCGATACGGCTAAAATTTTATCGAAAAAAATTGCTATTTTAGGGTGCGGTTCACAGGGGCATGCTCATGCTTTGAATTTACAAGAATCTGGTGCAGATGTGGTGGTTGGTTTGCGGGCTGGTTCGGCGACAGCGGCAAGTGCCGAGAAAGCGGGCCTAAAAGTAATGACGACCGAGGAAGCGGCCGAATGGGGCGATGTTATTGTAATGTTGTTGCCTGATACGGTGCAGAAAAAAGTGTATGAAACCTCCGTGGCGCCCCATATGAAGGCGGGGAAAAGTTTGGTGTTTGCTCATGGTTTTAATATCCGTTATGACCTGATTCAGCCGCCGGCGGATGTGGATGTATGGATGGTGGCTCCTAAGGGGCCTGGTCATCGTGTCCGAACAACCTACACGCAGGGGTTTGGGGTGCCTGCGTTATTTGCGATTGAGCAAGATGCCTCAGGAGAGGCGAAAGAGTTAGCCCTTGGGTATACTAAATTAATCGGTGCTGGTCGCGCTGGAGTTTTAGAAACTACTTTTACGGAAGAAACTGAAACAGATTTATTTGGTGAGCAGGCCGTACTATGTGGTGGAACCTGTGAATTGGTGAAAGCGGGGTTTGAAACATTGGTAGAAGCCGGGTATCAACCAGAAGTGGCTTACTTTGAATGCTTGCATGAATTAAAGCTGATCGTTGATCTGATGGCCGAAGGAGGGATGGCGGCAATGCGTTATTCGATTTCAGAAACGGCAGAATACGGAGATTATGTTTCTGGGCCACGTGTAATCGATGCTTCGGTTAAGGCGCGAATGAAAGATGTATTAACCGACATTCAAAATGGGAACTTTGCGGAAGATTTTGTCTCAGTGATGAATGATGGTGATGGTAAGAAATTACAGGAATTACGAGACACGAATGCGCATCATCGGATTGAGGAAACTGGCGCGGGTTTACGCGCTATGATGAAAATCGATAAAAAAGACTCGGGGGATAGCCACTTTAATGCTTCCGCCTAAGCTTTTTTTAAGAAGTTGTTTAAAGACCTTGCTAGACGGCAAGGTCTTTTTTATTAATTAAAAATAATTAGAGAAGTAAGGCTAGTACAAAATGAGTAAATAAATTGCACACGAACACAAAAAGTAATTAAATTCCCTTTGAGTACTATTTGTGAACTCGAACAAAAAATATGAAACGATCTCTATCATCACTTCTGGTTGCGACAATGTTGCTAAGCTTTCAACAAGTTTCAGCACAAGAAACTTTTTTTGGAACCTTAGACGAGGATGTCGTTTATAATAACGGGGTGTTGCTGCAAGGTGTGACGGCTACAGATGATGGGGTCGCGAATATTACGCTAGAAGGAACAGGAACGTTGACGGTGGCGAGTGCGGCCGGCGGCGGATTTCCTCGTCTTATGGTTGTAGGGGGGACGACAATCACCAGTACAAGAAGTTTTGCGGCAGACGAAACCAATAAAACTACTTGGGCTGGGCAGTTTGATTCTCCGGCTTCCGCTACTAAACCAGGATTCTTTGATATTGTAGATCCAGGTGCTGGATTTGCGGATGATTATGAGGCGGTTGAAGCGTTCGGGATCGGATTAGCTAATGAGGAGTTTACTTTTTCGACGGAAGCCGAAGTGGTGTTCCCTGTGTCGGCTCAAACAGGGCAAAAGCTCTGGTTAGCAGAAGAAAAAGATGATGGAACTTGGGGAGTTGATACCGCTACTTTTTGTATCGTAGCAGATAATTTGTGTTTTATGAGCTTGAAAAAAGTGAATAAAATAGCCCTTATTAAAGAGAAATTTGAAACGTGTCCAGTTCAGAATATTGCTAATGGAACGGTGGGGGCGACGCCTGGATGTGTGTTTACTTGTAATTCGGGTTTTACGTTGAATGAGGATGCAGATGGTTGTGAAGCCGTGGTTGGGCTTGAAGAGTTTGAAAACCAATTTGCGGAAACAACAGAAACCACAACGACAACGGCTGAACAACAAATTTTTGAAAACCAAATTGCAGCGCCGGTTAAAGAGTACGATTTTCCACCAGGACACTTTAGATACCGGGCTTCAGGCGATAAGTTTTATCGTTACTTAGATGAAGATGGATTAACCGCTACTTATGATGCCGATGGAGGCGTTGAAGAGACTTCTGATTTAGGAACGGCTCGATTGGTTAATACGAGTTACTTATCTCGTAATCCTCGATCAGCTGAAGAACAGCTAATGGCTGGATCAACCAGCGCTAAATCTGACGCGGAATTAGCCGAGGAAGAAGGCGACTTTATGAGTTACTTAATTACCATGCGTAATTACTTTGGGAGCAATGCTCAAGAAAACAACTTTACGACTCTAAGCGCTGGCGCAGAGGACGGTACAGAAGTAGCTGAAGCTCCGGCTACCGGAGAAGCGGCCGAATCAGGCGAAGCCGAAGGCGGCGCTTTCTTATCATCTGGCGCGTTGCTACCAAGCACAGGGCCTGGAATATTTGTTACGATCGCCATTGTTGGCTTTGCTCTAATGATGTTTGGAGCCCGGAGGAGTTAAAAACGCTATACTAAGTTTCTGGATATTTTGTGGGTCAGAAAGCCCTCGCCTCGGCGAGGGTTTTTTGTATCTGCTGATTATTTGAATTTATTTTTTGCGTCGCCACCAAGGGGACCACTCTCTTGGGCAAAGCCCAATTCACCTAGTCCAAAAAGAAAGAAAAAAGGCGACCCTAGAAATAAATTTTAAGAAACAATATCGTCTTTTTGACCGAATGTTTAAACTCAAAGTTATTATAAAGCGGAGAAATCTTCTAAATTACATTCCTTACTTCGGTCGGAAAGACGTTTTGCATTGAGGCAATGGATCTTACAAATACTCACAAATTTTATCGCCCATTTCACTACAACTCAGTTTAGTTTCGTCTTGGCCTTCTGCGTAAATATCACCAGTTCTAAAGCCGGTCTGAATTGTTTTTAAAACAGCGGCCTCAATGCTGTCAGCCGCCTCGTGCATCTCAAAAGAGTGTCTCAGCATCATAGCGGCAGAATAAATCTGGGCGATTGGGTTAGCTACATTTTTTCCTTCAAGATCTGGGGCCGAGCCTCCAGAAGGTTCGTAGAGGTGTATAAATTTAGAGACCGGTCTCATATCTGAAGTTTCTGTTTGGAGACCGGTCTCGATTTTTGAACCAAAGCTAGCCGAACCGAGCATGCCTAAGCTTCCAGGGAAAACGCTGGTCAGATCAGATATAATATCACCAAACAAATTAGGGCAGGCAATCACATCAAATTGCTTAGGCCATTTAACTAATTGTTGCACGGCATTATCCACGTACAAATTATGAAATTGTACCTCCGGCCAATTTTTGGCTTCCGTTTCAAAAACTTCGCGCCATAAACGTGACGTCTCCAGTACGTTCGCCTTATCAATCGAGTGTAAGGTCTTGTTTCGGTTTTGCGCCGCTTGAAACGAGAATTTGGCTATTTTTTCAATCGTAGGGCGATCATAGCTAGAAGTATCCAAAGCGGTGTTGGCGTCAGGGCGAGAATGTTCGCCAAAATAGATACCCCCAGACAGTTCTCGAATCACAAGAATTTCAAAACTCTCGTCTCCAATAATATCAGATCGAAGCGGACAAAAATGAGCGAGTTCTTTAAAAATTGGAGCGGGTCGTAAATTAATACTCGCGCCAATAAATTTTCGAATCGCTAAAATTGAATTTTTTTCACAGTCTTTCCATTGTGGTTCAAACTGGGCATTAACGGGGCCTCCAACCGAACCAAATAAAACGGCATCAGATTTTTCTACCAACGCTTTAGTTTCATTAGGGAAATGGTTGCCAAATTCGGGCCAAGCGGCCCCCCCAATGAGCCCTCCAGTTATTTTAAACTCCACCGCGTATTTTTCTTCAATGCGGCGCAGCACTTTAACCGCTTCCATACAGACTTCTTCGCCAATGCCGTCGCCCGGTAAAAGGGCAATATTGTACGTGTTCATGTGGTTATTGTTTAGTGCCAAATACCTGTACCTCAAAGGAACCTTCCATAATATTTTGGCTTTGTAGATAGTTGATGGCCTCGTAGTACGGATGATTTAAGTTAAGGTCATTAAAAGCGGCGAAAGTTGTGCCGGGGAGTAAGGCGAAGAGCAAGAGAAGATTTTTCATGAATATTTTTTATAAACCAAGCATTTTTTGGCGTTTACTGAACTCTTGCACCGTGTGTTTAAAATCAAGTAGATAGTCTAGATCTGAT
>CAJQJI010000027.1 GCA_905478675.1 Candidatus Altimarinota bacterium | reverse complement strand
CAAAGCCAAAATCAAAAATTTTAGTAACGCTTGGAACCATTAAAGATAAAGCTGATTTCTTACCGATTGCCAAAAAATTTAAGCGTCTTGGTTTTACTTTTGCGGGTACGGAAGGCACGGCGCAGTTTTTACGAGATAATGAGTATGAGTGTGAAACGGTCTATAAGGTTTCCTCCGATAAACATCCGAATGTAGTGGATATGATTGAAGCCAAAGCGGTTGGCTTAGTGATTAATACGTCTAATAGATTCTCACACGAAGAAGTCTCCGATGGTTACTTGATTCGTCGTAAAGCGATTGATCGAAACGTCCCATTGCTGACAAATCTTCAACTTTCAAAATTATTAGCGCGAAGTTTAGAACAAATTCCCGATTTAAACGATTTAGAAATTTTGCCGTATCACGAACGGGCTGCGTAAGGTTTGTTTATAGACTTGTATTGAGGCGATTATTTTGTTATAATAGTCAGATTTTATGAAAAAAATAATCTCTCGACTCAGTTTTTCTGTTCTAAGTTTTACCTTGGCTCTGCCAGTGTTGGCTCAGTACGGTGTGGAAGAACCTGGTATTTTAGAGAAACTAGGTGTTTTTGGTGAAATTATTCGTTGGGGAATTGCGACTTTCATTTTTGTGTCGTTTATTTTTCTTGGCTTTTTTATCGCTAAACTGACCGCGCGTCGTTTTCAGCGTAAAAATCAATACACCGCGCATAAAGAAGTGGTATTATTGGTAGAACGTGCGACGTACTTCACCATTGTTATTTTAGGGGGTGTGATTGCGTTTGCGACCGTAGGGATTGATTTAACCTGGGTCTTAGGGCCAGTTGGGGTTGGGTTAGGGTTTGCGTTTAAAGACCTATTTGGAAATATTATTGCGGGAATGGTTATTTTAACGCAGCAAAAATTTAAGATTAACGACATTATTAAAATTAATGAAAAGTTTGGGCGTATCTCTAATATTGAGATGCGTACGACTGAAGTTCTGGGATTTGATGGAACGAGCTTGATTATTCCAAATGCTGATATGTTAACCAATGTCGTGCAAAATTATACGGCTAATAATTATCGGCGTCTTTCTTTTGAGGTGGGCGTGCATTACTCAACACCGTTACCCTATGCCATTGAAACGGCCCTTAAAGGGGTTAAAACTCATTCTTTGGTGGTGGAAGATCCTTTGCCTGAAGTTGTTGCTACTGGATTTGGAGAGTCTTCAATTACGCTTGAAGTGCGCTTCTGGATTGAATCAACGACTCGCTTTTGGGTTGTTTATTCAGAAGTTATGCAAGCGGTTAAAAAAGAGTTTGATGCGGCAGGAATTACTATTCCGTTCCCTATCCGAACGCTTTCACTTGATCCTTATGATAAAAATTTATTACAAGGTTTTAACGTTACGCCAGATCTAAATCCATCTTATACAGGTTATACAGCTGAAGATCTACAGCCAACGCAGACTGATAAACCACAAGCGGGTTCGGCGGCTGTTGTTCCTCCCGTTAAAACTAACGTGGCTTAGTTTCAAGATTAAACGCTATTGCTTAGAAACGTTAATCTAAAAAAAGTTTCAAGCCCTAAAGGGTCTAAAACATTTTTTATGGTGCCGAAGGAGGGAATCGAACCCTCACTCCTTGCGGAACACGATTTTGAGTCGTGCGCGTCTACCAATTCCGCCACTTCGGCCTAAAACTGCCAAATGATTGTATAAATGAAACCTCGGGCGGCAAGTTTTATTTTTTTTAAAATTGCGTAAGCTTTAGATTATGAAATGGTATAAAAATCCACTTTTACTGTTTACGATCGGACTTCTTTTGTTTGTGTTAGGGGCTTTGCTTTATAATTTTCGCCCAACAGTGTTTGTGCTTTTAGGCAGTGTTTTTTGGGGCGGCGGTATGGGCTATTTAATCCTTAAAAAGTGGCAGCCGAAATCCGGACATTTACCCAGTAATACTTTAGTGAGTGTGCTTATTACGTTTGTGTTGTTGAACCCCGCCTTAAAAATAGGCGTTGAACCAATTTTATGGGGTGTACTTGCTGGTTTGCTTGTTGTACTCGCGAAATCAGGGCCCACGTTTAAGCGTCAGTTAATTTTTAATCCCGCGGCGTTGGGGTTATTAGTTTTAAGTGGCCTGCTTACACTTATATATGGCTCTGAGGCTTTGCTCCCGACGTTTGTGTCTTGGTGGGGGACTGATTATGCGGGTGTTTATAGTTTGATAATTTTATTGCCTCTCATTGTTTATGGAGCCCTTAAATTCAGAAAAATTTACTTAGTCGGCGCTTTTCTTCTTTTCAATGCTATGTATCTTTTTTGGCAAGAAGGTTTAGAGGGCTTGGTGTATCCGTATACCACGGGGATGCTTTATTTTTTAGCCGGGGTTATGCTATTAGAACCCAAAACCTCCCCAAGCCAGAGGCCTTGGCAAATTGGAGCGGCGTTTATGGCGTTTTTAACTTATCGATATATTGGTTCTTTAGGCTTTAATAATGTTGAACTTTGGGCGATTATAGCGGTGAATTTTGTTCATTTGCTTTCTCGCTTACGACTAAGTAATCTTTGGCAGAAATTTAAATTTAAACATGTTTAATTCAAAAAATTTATCATTAGCCTTGGCGTTTCCATTGCTTTTAATTGGTTGTGGAAACGAAGACGCTAGTTCGCCGGTTGTGGCTGAATCGGCTCCAGTTGTCGATAAAACTAAAGAACTGGTTGATTTTTCTGTTGATTTAAAAGAAGACCCAATCGAGCAAATTGATACCATCAATGACTCAATTGAATTATTAGAAGTTGAAACGCCGCCGGTCGCGGAGGCGGTGTTAACGGGGACTTTTATTTATGATGTAGACTATAAAACGCCTAAAGGCGTGGCGCCGTTAGAGGTAAGTTTTGTAGTGTCGGATAATGTTATTACCGAAGTTAGTTTGAATGGAGAGCACTCACAGCAAACCAGTAATCAATATCAAAAACTAGTGGAGAGTGAGTTGGGGGAGTTAATTATTGGAAAAAATTATATGGAAGTTTCGGCCTTACCAAGCAAAGTGGCTGGTTCCTCTTTAACACCAACCGCTTTTAACCAAGCTTTAGCGCAACTGCAAGCAGAAGCTTAACTTTAATGTTGAATATTGAGTCAGGTGAATTTGAAGCCTTAGGTACAACGATTAACGTAGAATTGCCTTCGGCTTCTTTTGTACAGGGGTTTGACTTTTTAAAAGCGGAAGCGCTAAGGATTGAGAAAAAATTTTCTCGGTTTGAACCCTATTCTGCGTTGAGTCTTTTAAATAAAAACTTGAATGAATGGCAGCCCATTGACGACGAGTTTTATAATTTACTAAAAACAGCGCAACACTTAACAAATATAACGCACGGGAGGCTGAATTTGGGGACGACTTATTTACTGACACATTGGGGCTATGATGCGGATTATAATTTAAAAAAAACGGCTGAACCAAAGGCGTTTGAAACATTGTATTTAGAGTTGAAACCAGGTTTTGTACGCCTGAATGTGCCTTTAGATTTTGGGAGTTTTGGAAAGGGGTATTTTTTAGATAAAGCCGTTAGTATCTTGCAGGAATTGGGGGTGGCTTCCTACTTGGTTAATGCCGGTGGTGATTTAGTTACAAAAACAGTTGCGCCGCAAGCGGCTCCAACGATATTTTTAGAAGATCCGCGTCTTAACAAGCGAGTTATTGGGGAATGTAAATGGGCCAATGGCGTAATGTGTGCGTCTTCTCCTTCTAAAAGAAAATGGGGGGCGTTTCATCATCTTATAAACATAGAAAATCAAGCGCCGGCGAGTGATATGTTAGCGGTGTATGTGCAATATAGTGGGCAAGGGCTTGTGGCCGATGCCTTGAGTACCGCTTTTTTTGTGATGGGTTTTGAGGCGGCGACGTTGGCTTGGGAAAATTTAAATGCGCTTTATCCAACCTTAGAAATAATGCTTATTGCTCCCACTGGAAAGATTTGGCGTTCGCCACATTTTAAAGTGAAGCTTTATACGGTTTAATTTTTTTTACGTGGATCTATTTTTTTGCGAGCAAATTCCATTTGGTAAATGTGCAGAAAGGCAATTAGCAATGTTAAGAGTAGTGGTCCAAAAATAAGGCCTTTGAATCCAAGTGTTAACACTCCGCCAATAATAACCAACATAACGGCAAACGGATGCAATAAACTGCGGGCGCCAATTAAGTAAGGTTTAATGATATTGTCGATATTAATTACAAAAATTAAACACCAGGCTAAAAAGAAGACTCCAAGCCCCCATTGGCCCGTACTAAATAACCAAATAACGGTTGGGACCCAAACCAAGCCGACGCCAACGTATGGCATCGGGGCAAGTAAAATAGCGACGGTTCCCCAAAATATAGGGTTAGAAATACCAATTATAGCCATGCCAATACCGACCAAGGCCCCTTGCGCAATGGCCGCTCCGAATAATCCATAAATAATGGACTGCATTAAGTCGGTCGTTTTTTTTACTAACTCTTTTTTTTGGCCTTCGGCTAATGGTAGTAAATTTTTTATGTATTTAATTAATTTTTCGCCGTCGAGTAAAAAATAAAATAGCGCAAATAAGAAAATGATCAGATGTAAAAATGCGAGTGATAAACCTGTTAAAAAGCTGGTAGCCGACTTAATTAAACTACTACTCATTTGATCGAGTACGTTGGCCGCCATTTGCGTTAAATTATCGGTACTAAGACTCTTTTGCCAATTTGATCCACTTGGCAAATAGGGGGTTAATCTTTCGGGTAAAGTATCTAAAAAGAAAGGGAGTTGCGCTACTGCATGTGTGATTTGATCCGAAACACCAGTGGCCTCTTTAATTAACATGGAGGCTAAAATAGATGTTGGAATAATAAACAATAAAATAATACCTAACCACATAAGCACGCTGCTTAAAACTCTTGTGGGGATATAACGTTTCACATAAACATGAATAGGATTTACGGCTGTAGCGATGACTGCGGCAATAAATAAGGTGGCAATAAAAGGACTTATAAGGTAAAAAACAAGGCCTATTAAGAGAACGGTTACCGTAATTATAAACTGGGTGTGGATTCGGTATTGAATGTTGGCTTGAGTCATCAAATTTAATTTTAACTCATTTGCGATTGTGCTTAAAGTCAGTCTTTCGAAATTACTTGATTTTTATGAATTAGCAGTCTATTGTGTGGAGTGCTAATTTCTTAACCTAATATAACTATGAAAAACAAAAAATTGTTGGCCGCGGTTCTATTACCGTTGAGTTTAGTGCAAACCGTCAGTGCTTGGTTTGCGGATAATGAGACGAAAGATGTTATTCTTGAACTTTTAGCGGCTGAAAAAGTGCCAGACATGAGACGTATAGGACAAAAAGAGCACAAACTATTTGTATAACTAATATTTATAAAATGAATTTTGATAAATGGACAACGGCAGCGGCAGAGTCAATTGTAGCGACTCAAAAAATTGCAGATGACCATCAAGCGGGCACTATTGAGTTAGATCATTGGGTTTTAGCCGTTTTAAATGATGAGCAATCTTTTGTGAGAAAGATTATTCAAAAACTAGGGCTCAATATGATAGAAGTAAAAGATGTTATTGAGGCGAGAGTACAGGCCTTTCCTAAAGTTGAAGGCGCAGTGCGACAACCGTCACGGGATTTCAGTACTATGATTTCGGCGGCAGAGAAAGTACAAAAAAAACTTAAAGATCAATACTTAGCGGTAGATCATTTATTTTTAGCTTTACTACAAGGGAGTTCAACTACAAAATCGGCCCTTGAAAAAATGGGAATCACTGCCAAATTAGTAGAACAAGCGTTACTTGATTTACGAAATGGTGAAACCATTGATTCCCCTGAAGGTCACGATAAACTAGAAGCTTTAGAAAAATTTACGGTTGATTTTACCGCCCTAGCGGAGCAAGGGAAAATTGATCCGATTATTGGACGAGATGATGAAATTCGTCGTACAATTCAAATCCTTTCGCGTCGGACCAAGAATAATCCAGTTTTAGTGGGGGACCCAGGGGTGGGGAAAACGGCGATTGCCGAAGGTTTAGCGGTGAAAATTTATCAGGGGGAAGTACCAGAAAGTTTACGGAATAAACGGGTGCTTTCGCTTGATTTAGCGGCGTTAGTGGCTGGCGCAAAATACCGTGGTGAGTTTGAAGATCGTTTAAAAAACGTTTTAAAGGCCTTGGAAAAAGCAGAAGGTCGCGTAATTTTATTTATTGATGAACTACACACAATTGTGGGCGCAGGGGCGGCTGAAGGTTCGATGGATGCGGGTAATTTATTAAAACCCGCTTTAGCGCGTGGCACTTTGCACTGTGTAGGTGCCACAACGTTAAGTGAGTACCGCAAGTATATTGAAAAAGATGCAGCTTTAGAA
>CAJQJI010000026.1 GCA_905478675.1 Candidatus Altimarinota bacterium | reverse complement strand
GACTCGCTTTAATCTTAATATCTGAGTCTGCAGGGCGATTAATTCGTACATCTATCTGACAAGTTTCGCCTTCGGTTACAACTCCATTGTCAATGTCTATGCCGTTATCATTGTCATAAATAGTTCCAGTTCCAGTGTCTGTGTAATCGTTTAAAGCCCCGGCGGGTTCAAAAGTATCAATACTTAGTTGAAATGTTTCAGTGTCTTCAATTTCAGTATCATTAAGGGTTGAGATCGGGTATGTACCACCAGAAGTGCCTTCTTTTATTAAGAGGGAAGTGGCGGGTGTAAAAGTATAATCATTTCCAATAGTCGTGCTTACATCGCTGGCTTTAAAATAGAGCCGTATATCGGTTTCAGCCGGTTTAGATAACCCAATATTGAAATTTAGTGTACCGCCTTCAGTCGTTGCCGTCTCATCAATATAGACATCAACGGGGATTGGGGGCGTGCTTTCTATACATTTTTCTTGGTCTGGACAAGATCCGGCAGGCACTCCTGGCATTACAATGTCGTGGCCGCTCAAGCGATATTTAGCGACTGGAATAAATAAAGCCGCACTACTTTGTTGCCCTGATAAGAGGGAAGTTGAATGAATTGTTGTCGTTATAGGGGCAGGTTTTCCGCCACTGCCGGTTGATTCGATATATGAATCGTTTACGGAATCAAAATCGATTGATACTCCAGGATGTGCCACATCTACACTGTTGAATTCATAACTATCCCCCACAAACCCTGTGACGTCAACTGTGAAATCAGTCGGTAATAGCTTACTGGAAGCTGTACTTGCATCTACATAGACATTAAAAGGAATTGCAACCGGAGGATTCCAGTCTTTATTATCAAAAGTGCCTGTTTTCCCTTTGGCCGTTACGTTTACCCAAGGTTTAAACTGAATAGGAATTTCTAATTCCTCAAGCAGAGGAGGATTTATGGTGGTTCCACGAGGTCCAATATTAGGATGTTCTAAGAGTAGAGGGAGTTTCGCACCTGTTTTTATTCCATAACCAATTCCATAGCGTGGGTCGCCTTCATAAGGCATAATGTTTACGGTTGGGAGTAAACTTTTTATGTTTACCTTTTTTTGATCATTATTATTTGGCTCCCATGTTAGTTGGTGTTTATTTCCTTTAACAACGCCGCCATTAAATCTAATCCCGTTTTGATAATTCTCGCCTAAGTTTTCAATTAAGTCGTATGAACCATCTATGTCTTGATCTCGAACGGTTAGTTTTAGTTCTTTATCTGCTTGAATTTTATTACCGTATAAATCGAACTGAGGGAGTTCTAATTTACAAGTTTCGACTCCATCTGCATAAGCAACATTCGCCGCTGTATTACAATTACTGCTAACTGAAACTTCTAACTTGGCTGGGAAAATTTCTACATACCCGTTGAAAACTTTTTTATTTAAAGCTTTATCGTAGGCTTTTAATTCGATTCTGTACAAGCCTACTTTTGTAAAAATTGGAGCACTTTCATCATCAAACTTGAATAAGTTTAAATCCCAAATAAAGGTGTTCCCCGCAGATGGCGTAGTGCTTGGAGGGAAGAAATCTTGTACTTTAAGTTCTCCACCAGAGAGTCGTTCAATCTTTATGTGGGTTATGCCTTGTTGATCAAACGTTAATGAACTCGCAGAAGCCTTCATTTTGTCTCGTTCTTCAATCAAGACGGCTAAATCTGACTTCATCGCTAAAATACTGTTTTCTTGACTTATAATTTGGTCACTAAGAACACTTCTTTCATTTTCTTTGTCTGTTAGTTGTAATGAAACTTCTTGAATTTCTGTACTTAATTGTCGAATACTAGCTTGTTCACTATTGATAAGTTGACTGATTTCGTTTGAACTTTCGATACCGCTAATCCCATATAAACTATGAGCGAGAGAACCGGAAGTTTCTGTGTCTTCTAGATCTCTTTGAAGGCCTCCTGCGGCATCATCTGCCACCGCTAAGGCGTCTTCTACTTGTGTGATTTTTGAGTTATTAAAAGAATCTGTGGCTGGGGTAAAACTTTGTAGGTAAGACTTTGTAGCATTAAGGGTCGAATTTGTACTGCTAATTTTGTCTAATAAGTCCTGTTGAGCCGTTGCATGTTCTGTGGCAGAACTTTCAGTTGAAAGGAGTAAGGATAATAATCTAGATTCAGGACTAAGTGCTTCTAAAGTTTGTGAAAGTGTAAGGATGTCATTACTTTCGTAGGCCGTTTTTATTTCTTGATACTCGGTGTTTAGTTCTTCAATGTATTCATCAATGTCGGCTAAATCCTGAAGCCATGTTGGAAAGACTAAAGAATAATTTTTATTTTTATCAATTTGCCATTGATTATAAGCCGTATTGAATTTGTTGTTAGTGCTAGTGATATCAATCTCCTCGCCTGTTTCTGAAATAGTAGCTCGACTGAGTAACAACGGGAGGTTTTGAGTATAATCCGTAATTTTCCCATTAATAAGATCCACTGTAAGGGCGTCAAGATTGTCTCGGTATACTTCAATTTGAGTGACTTCATCAAATTTAGGGAGTGAGATTTTGTCTTTTATATCACGGAGCGTACTGGCAGAAACCGATCCGCTGCTCGATTCTAATTGACTAAGCCCTGGGGCTAAGCTGATAAGTGCTTGCATAAAAAAGTTACTAGAGTTGTTTACCTCTGTAGATATTCTATGAAGAAGATTATTAATAATAATATGTCGTTGTAGTGAGGCCGTTTTTGAGAGAATATCACTTCTCATTAGAATTATATCGGCTTCGATAGTACTCAGATTCCCTCGTTGGTTTGTGAGCAAGTTTTCGGCATTCATTATGTCAGTACGAAGCGCATCGATTTCGGCGGTTGAAAAAATTGGATCCCAATTAATACCTGACATTCCAGAGCCAGTTGTTGGATCTAGGTCTTTGATATCAGCATATAGTAATAATTCTCCGTCATCTGCACGGTAAGTATTTGGGTTCGAGGCATTTGTTCTTAACTTTTCTTTTGGAAGTTCTAAGCCTTGATGCTCAACCTGTATATTGTTAAGGGTTGGGGCTTCTTTATCTATTTTAGCGACGGGGGTTTTACAAATTGGATACCCAGGGGTATTTGTTTGATTTTGTGCTGTATCATACATTGCAAAATCTTGAATATCTCCATTCGCATCAATTTCAACCATAGAAGTATACTTACATCCGGCCATTTGCGATAATGGTCGAGTTTTATTTGGGGCCTTTCCGGCTTGCTCTCTTAGACAGTCATCTAGGTCTTCTTTATAGTTGTGTAAAGGACTGGCGTCAGAATTTTCACAAACCCCCGTGGTGTAATTTTGTTCTACATACGTTTTACCTTTAATAGTGACTTGATCACGACATAAAGTCGCGTTGTTATCTGGAAAAGAAATCACATTATTTGTCCATTCTCCGTTAAGACCAATCGGCCAAGGGTTAATTAGAGTATTATTTGTATAATAATCATTCTTAGTTTCGTACTCAGTCTCGGTTGGGGCTGGCGGACATAGTGGCGGCGTTAGGTCATGTCGAATTATGGTTGAGGCGAGCTCGCCTTGTCTTGAAACTGTAAAATTCCAAGCGCCTTCCGGTTTTGCTCCGTCAGCGTCAATTTGAGGCAGTGTCGTGGTGGTGGTTGTAGATCTGCCAGAATTCGTAGTGCTAACAGTGGATGGAGCTACTGCATCGAAATTAGTATCCGGTGAACTGATATCTTTAGCTTTAATCTTGAGGCTGTCGGACGTCTCTGTGTTTGTATCAGTACTAATATTAACCTCGATATTTGTTTGGATTTCAGCATAGCTTATATACGGAAAAACGAGCCCAAATATAAGGCTCGCTGCAAGAGGCTTTTTGAAAGATGGCAGCATGAGTTTAGAAGTTAGATTTTTTTTTATTATGACTAATTTTTCGAAAGGCTAGATATCCAAGGAATATAGCGAGAAGCATTAAGACGACAGATATAGTCCAGTAATAAGCTTTTTCATTAACCACGTTAGGAGGCTGGGTTGTTGATACTACTGGATCCGTTTTTATTTGAACTGTTTCATCATAAATACTACTTCCTAGTTGTTTTATTTTTTCATCATTAAAGAGTGAAACTTCATTCCCAAGAGCAAAAAAACTTTCAAAGTTTTCAACCACCTCTCGGGTTCCTTCTTGGTAGGTTTCGTCATCAATTCGACCATATTCTTTTTGGTTTTCTAACTTTAAAAAAGCTAATTTTGCCTCCTTATATTCATTTTCCGCTTGGCTTAAGGTTGCTAATTTTATGGCATATTCATCTTCAATAGCTTGCAACTTTTCGCCAATATTTGTTTGCTCTGTTTCGTATAAGGCCGCCATTTTGCTTTGTTTTTCTTCGGCTAGGTTTTGAATTTCTTCTTCAAGGTAGTTTGTGTTAAGTATGGCGGTAACGCGTCGGTCTTGTACGGGAATAACAGACTCTCCAAACACAATATCTTTATATTCAATATTTTCGGTCGTTAATTGAGAAAGATCTTCCGCTTGGTCTAGAATAAAACGAACATTCTCTATTTTTTGATCCCACGTAAGTGGATGGGCTTTATAGTTTTTCTCAAATTCGGAAAGCTCTGCTTCTGGTTTGTCTAAATCTAGATAACGTTCCCCAAAACCTGGCCAAACAGCTGTTTTGAGCATTTCTCTTAAAGTCTCGTCTTGAATTTGATCTATTTGATCTAAAATATCGGTTGTGACCCCAGGATTAACTGCCAGTCCAGCTAAAGCCGTTGGTGCTAAAAAAAGAAGCGGAGTTGCAAACGAAAAGATAAGCAGCCAAAGATGTTTTTTATATTTCATTTTTTATTTATTTAGTAGGCTACACATTTAATTTTATTTCGGATCGTCTCTTTTTGAGTCACACATTGTGATCCGGTTGTACAGACACTGTACGCTCCCTTACTGTTATCCCAACCACGAATAGCCAAGCTTGAAGAGCTCCACTCGTCAGCATCAAGCGAATCTGTACTCCCTATCCATTCACCCTCACTAAAGCCTTCGCCTGTTTGCTCTCCACGTAGGGTACAAACTTTGTTTGCGGTTGCTTGATCAGACGCATAGTAAGTAGTTTTTCCGCTCATGCCTAAGTCTGGGAGATTCCATCGAGCGGCGTTAAAATGAGTAGTCTCAACGGTTTTTGTCGGGGTTGTGGAGTTTTTAAAACAAGAGAACCACTCGCCCCAGGAACTATCTAAGTTAGCCCATTGCCGGCTTGTGTAATTGTCTGGACAACTGATTTCAGGGTTGTGCCCCTCGCAGGTTTGTATTGGGGTGCTTTGATGAGCCATTTTTAAGCCACATTGTGTGCCAGAATGAAGTACGATAGCGTTAGCGTCTGCATCTTTCATACATGAGTACCAATCGCCACCAGTTTCTGGCATAGAAGTTAGTTTTTGTGATGTGTAGCCTGTTGGACATGAAAGTTTTGGGTCATATCCTCCACATAAGACTGTTCGATCCGTGTCTCCCGTCATTTTAATACCACACCATAATCCGCTTTCTGGTGGTGTCAGAGAGCCCAAGCCCGTCGTTTTTTTGAAACAACTACTTAATGGAGCAGAACCTAATGTCGCCCATTGTCTTTTTTGATAACCACTTGGACAGCTTGTTGCAGGATCCTGCCCCTGACAGTCTATTAGCGTTGTAGTGGAGAGTTTTAGTCCACACCAAGACCCCTGAACAATCTCTTGATTCTGAACACTAGCGGTAGAACCGCTACCGATCTCTAAACCAGAGGCGATAACTTTATTGTAAAAAGCTCTTCGCATCTCTAGGAAGGTTTGACTGGCATTCTTCGCATCACGCATCGCTTCGTTAAAAAGCTCACTGGTTATAAAAGTATTTAGAAATGAGTTTCCGTTATCGTAGTTAATGCTAAGCGTATAAAATCTTAATAATTTTTTATCGGGTTCCCCTTTAACGCTCGTTGTATAATCAATTTCAGCCTTTCTGAATTTTCCGTTTTTTCCAATAACATCTGTTTTGGCGTCAGATTGAGACATTTTAGTGCCTCCATAATTAACCCAATCTAAACTAAGTCCTTTGTGATCAAAATCTTTTAATTTGTAAGGCGATTGTGGCACCATTTTTATGATCTCACAGCTTAGTAAATCCCCACCAAGCGCCGGGCTTAGGTGATGCGTATAAATAAGATATTGTCGCATGTCTTTAACTGGGCGACCCGTTGGGTAGTAGTCATCATTACTGGGGGCGGCTGCCCGAGTTGGATAGGAAAAATCTAACTCACTTTCAGCGCCAAAAGAGACATAACGACTATCTAGGTAGTAGCCATCAATTGTTTGGCGATAATGTTTTGCATCCAAAGCACTGGCGCTTTTTTTGCCGGCAAAATAATTTTGGATATCAGTACCAGTGCTTGAGCCATCTTTGGACATCCAATGGTCAATTTTTGTTCTAATACCATTATTATAAATAATTGAGGCGGTATTATTCCGATTGGCTTTATGAATTGATGGAATGAACTTGTACTGAGTTGGCACTTTGTCCATCTTGTTTGGATAGTTGGGGATGTCGTCTGAGAAATAAGGCACAGGCGTATTAAAGGTGTCCATGAAGTCCTCGTAGGTGGCCACGGAAAATTTACCGGATTTTATATCGTTTTTCTTTCCGTTTGTTTTGCGCACCTTACTTAGGTCTAGTTTTGAAAACGCCGGATTTGATTTAGCCGCTTCGGTTAATAAATCGAAACACTGTTCCTCTGGACTGGCCGCGGCACTTGCAGAGTTAATTGGTATTTGATTAAGCAACAAAGTCGCTATGAGGACGTAAGAGAGTTTTCCTAATTTCATTTAAGTAAGAGTAATTTTGTTTTTTAATGTCCGTCTCCATCTCCATCATCACCATCGCTCGGAGTAGAAAACTGAACCTGACTTCCTGAAAAGTTAATGTTGAAGTTTGGATTGTTTGGTCCAGACCAACCAGACCACTCTGCGTCGTCTGCGTCTGGGTTTTGCAAATTAATAGTAATAGCGGCATTGGCGATTTTCGAGCTTAGGCTATTGCTTGAACGACAGAAGGGTTCGCCACCACAAATCCACATGTCGATGGCTAGCACAAATAGGCCAAGAGAGGCCAAAATGTAAGCCGCGGTGATTAACTGGTCTTTTTTCATCACAGTATTTTGCTTATAAAGATATTTAATTTCATTTTACGCTACGATTTGTGTTTTTGTAAAACAAATGTAATTGCGTCGCACTATAAACATTTTATAATGCTTATATGAACTCTAAATTTGTACAAAAAATCGGATCTAAATGTGAGTTGGTTGCAAAAACCGTTTCGTTACAGTTACTGCAAACAATTGCGATTGGATCCTTCCTTTTGTTTGGCGGCGTTTTTTTGGGCTATATTGATATTGAGTGGTGGGGAATTTTGATTGTATTGACGACGGTTGGACTGGTTGATTATTATTTGAGAAAGGTGGTTGATGATAGGCATGGATTTCCGTTGTCAGCCATAAATTCGGGGATTGGGATTTGTTTGTTTTTGCGAACGGAGTGGTGGCCGATTTTGCTTTTTGCCTCGTTAGTGGCAATTGCTTCGAAGTATTTGTTACGTTCTGGTGATAAGCATTTTTTTAATCCGTCGTATACGGCTATTTTTCTAATGATTATGTTGTTTGGAAATGAGGCATATATAAATCATTTCCAGTGGGGGCATGATTGGTTTGTGCTTTTACCTATATTACTGTTAGGGGCATTTGTTACGGTTCGAGCTGGGTTATGGGATTCTGTTTTAGTTTTTTGGGGGACGTTATTAATCTGTTTAAACTTATTTGTTGATTATACTTGGGATGACTTTGTGTGGGTGTTTTTGACGGGAAGTTTTTTGATTATGTCTTTTCATGGGTTTACCGACCCAGCGACGATGCCGAAGGAACGACGATATCGTGTTTTGTTTGCCGCTCAAATTGCGATTCTGTTTTTTATATGTCGGCAAATTATTAATGAAGGTTATAGTTTCTTTGCGGCTTATTTTTTAGTTAACTGTTTTGAAGTCGGTTTATGGCGTTTGGAGGGGAAGACCTGGCGAGGGTATGATTTGAGGTTAATCGTTCAGTCTGGACTGACGTTGTTTTTAATACTTTTATTAGCTGGATTAAGTTTTTCTTTTTATGTCGAAACAGATGGGGTTTGGCCTCGATTATTAACCAATCGGTGTGTGCAGTTTATTTGCCAATGGGGTATTGAAGATGCTTGGGAAGTTGATTAAAACTTATATAATTTGACCCAAAGCGTTTTTGTCTTAGAATCGGCCGGCTTTTATAATGAATTGTAAAAGTGTTAAATGGCTCGGTAGCTCAGCTGGTTAGAGCGTCGGATTCATAACCCGGAGGTCGGCGGTTCAAGTCCGCCTCGAGCCACCATTTATCAAAATTTAGCAACTTAATTATTGAATTAGGTTTTTTTTGAAAGAAATTCTTTTTTGTGGCGTAATAGATAAAGTAAGTCTCTCTTTATTACTTATGAATAAGATGAAAAAAACGTTTTCGGTGTTACTGGTGCTTGGGGTTTCAGGGTTATTAATTTCGGCCTGTAGTGCTCAAACTGGCACGTTTCGTGAGCGTTTAGAGGCACGGCGAGCTAGTACCGATGATACGAGTACAACGTTTCGAGAAAAATTGGCGGAACGTTTTAGTGGTGCTGAAAGTGGCGCTTCATCTGAGGGTGGCTTGTTGGCGGGGAGAAATAATAATGCAGAGAGTGTGGTGATGGATAACGCCCAAGAGGTTGTTTTTCAACATAATGGAGTTGAGAGAACTTTTTATGTTTATCGTCCAGAGACCGCCCAGGCAACAGAAACGTTGCCAGCGTTAATGGTTTTGCATGGAGGGAAGGGGAATGCGGCCAGTATGGCGGATATGGTGGATTTATATGAAGAAGCGAATGAGTATGGTTTTGTGGCTGTTTATCCACAAACGGCTGCGGCAGAATGGAATGACGGTCGAATGGCCACTAATACTTCGATTGATGATGTTGCATACTTAGAGGAAGTAGCACGGCAATTAGTGTCGCAGTGGGGTGTTGCGGAGAATGAGATTTATGTAACTGGAATTTCTAGTGGTGGAAATATGTCGCAAAAGTTGGCCTGTGTGGCACCGACTTTGTTTGCCGGGTTTGGGGTTTTAGCTTCGAATATTCCTGGTTATTTGCAGGATCAATGTGAAAACCCTGCCGAGTTAAAACCAATGGTTTTCTTTTACGGAACCGCTGATCCGCTTATGACATTTGATGGAAGTGAGAGTGTGAGTCCGCTCGCGTCTCACGCGAAAGGTTTTGGTGAGGAAGAGATGCTATCAAGTCCTAAAACAATGGCGTATTGGGCGAAAAAGAAGGCTTGTGTCTCTGCTCGTTCGGAAGTATTGCCTGATATAGCGGATGATGGAACGCGTGTAGTTCGAGTTGATTTTGTTGGTTGTTCAACGCCAGAAAGTGCGTACGTTATTGTTAACGGAGGCCATAATTGGCCCGGTGGAAAAGAGCTCAGTGCTTTGGGAGAAAAATTGGTTGGAAAAAGTACTCAAGATATTTCTGCCACAACGGAAATGATTAAATTTTTTGGCCTAGATCGCTAGGCCAGGAAAAGCTTGTTGTGCATTTTTAAATAATTGAGCTTCTACGTTCTTACGAGGAAGCTCTTTTGTTTTCGCTATGGTCTCAATAACTTCGCCTAGAAATGCAGGGCTATTAAGCTTCGCCTTGTTTTTTCGAGCTTGATGCGGCGTTAGGTATGGAGCGTCGGTTTCGGTTACTATTTTTTCAAGTGGAATTTGACGTATGATGTCTCGTAGCGTTTCTGATTTTGGATACGTCGATACCCCGCCGACTCCAATATATCCGCCTAGATCAATAGTGGCTTGGGCGGCTTCTAAGTCTTCGGTGAAACAGTGCCAAACAAAATTTATTTGTTTAAATTCTTCGGCATTTTCTTTTAAAAATTCTAACGTTTCTTCTTTGGCTCCTCGACTATGGATTATAAGCGTTTTTTGGTGCTTAAGACATAAGGCTAAATGTTCTTTAAAGCACAAGGTTTGCAGTTTTAAGAGTGACGAAGATTGTCGGTGAAACTGATCAAATCCTGTTTCGCCAAAAGCGACCACGGTGTCTGGGTGCTTGGTGGCCAATTCGTCGAGCCATTGAAAATAAAGCGTTCGATTGTAAATTTTAGGGCGGAGAGTGGAATTAATCCCTAGGTATTGATGGTGCTCGGCCTGGTAGACGCCAAGCTGGTCGACATCACAGGGATGTAAGCCTAAAGAGACCTTAAAGGTGGAGTGTTCAGCCGCTAGGTTTAAAGACGCTTGGCAGCTAAGTTCGTCAATGCCAATTAGAATTTGTTGGGTGATGCCCGTGTTTTTGGCATCGTTTAAAATTTGATGAAAGGTCTCTTTGAACCCCGGGAAGTAGAGGTGGTTGTGAGTATCAATAATGGTCATGCTATTTTATAGAGGGTAAAGGCTCGGCTTTGTATTTCCAGAAATATTTCAGAGCAGAACTTAAATGAATCCAGAAAGTTTTTTTCTTCCAAGCCTGCCATAGATTGCCGCCCGATAAACGGTGTTCGCTGTGAATAGCTGAAGCCTGTGGGATAAGCAGGACCCGTAAATCTTGTTTCCAAAGACGTCGACAAAGGTCGGTGTCTTCTAGAAATAAAAAAAATCGAGGGTCAAAGCCCTTTAAACGTTTTGTAAAAGTTTCTTTTTTTAAACACATAAAGCTGCCCTGAACCCAGTCTACAGCTTGTGGCGTTTGGCTTTCATACCACTTTGATTCTGAATCGTAAGACCAATTAAATTTAGTGGCCAGTCGACGGCCAAACATCACCCATGGAGTGGGGAAATGTCTCGCATTTTGTTGAGGGGTTCCATCAGGATTTAGTAGTTTAGGGGCAACTAAGCCGGCTTTTTTTTCTGTTTTTAGAGCTTGAATTAGCGGCTCAAGGCAATTTTCGGTCAGCACAATGTCGGGGTTAATAATGGCTAGAAACTCCCCTTGAGCGAATTTAATGCCTTCGCTGTAGCCACCACCAAAGCCTAAGTTTTTGTCTAAAGCTACAACATGTACGGCTGTGTCTTTAAAGATTTCTTTTAGATTTTTTACGTCGTTGTTTGGTGACGCGTTATCGACCACTATAAATTCATACTTAATTTGATTCGCATGTTGCTTAATCGACTCCCACAGTTTTTTAACTTCAGCTGAACCGCCGTAATTAATGGTAATGATTGATAAATCGGGGAGAGTCTTCATGTGCCAAAAAGTTTACAAACTTGGGGCAATTTGGCAAAGTAACGCGCGAATGATTCCCTACAAAATTTTTGCCGGTTCCAGCCATAAAGATCTTGCGCAGTCTATGGCTGCAGGATTGAATAAAGATTTATCGCCTATTACCATTAAGCACTTTGCTTGTGGTGAAATTTACGTCAAATTTGACGAAAGCTTCCGCGGCCAAGATGTCTTTTTGTTGCAGACTTGTCGTACAGGGCATATGAATGACGATTTAATGGAGTTATTTTTAATGATCGATGCGGCCCGACAAAGTTTTGCGCGTAATATTCATGTTATTTTACCGTACTTTGCGTACAGCCGCCAAGATAAAATTCACGAAGCGCGTGAAGGTATTTCGGCCAAGCTATTTGCTGATTTAATGGTGAAAGCGGGTGCTGGTCACGTGGTGACACTGCATTTGCACTCGGACCAAATTCAAGGATTCTTTGATGTGCCTGTAGATAATTTAAATCCTCGGCGCATTTTTGTAGATTATTTTGCGGCTAAAAAATTAAAAGATGCGGTTGTGGTTTCCCCCGATGCGGGAGGCGCTAAAATGGCTAAAAAGTTTGCCGATGAGCTGGGGGTGCCGATGTGTATTTTGCATAAGCAACGTCCAGAACATAATGTGTCTGAGGTTTCCCATGTTATTGGGGATGTAGCTGGGAAAACGCCAATTATTGTAGATGATATGGTGGATACAGCGGGCTCGGTGGTAGCAGCGAAAGCCGCTTTGATTGCGGCTGGCGCGAATGATGAAGTGTACTTGTGTGCGACGCATCCGATTTTTTCTGGTCCGGCTCGTGAACGTTTAAGTGATGCCAATTTTACTGAAATTGTCTGTACGGATTCTCTACCGGTTGAAAACCCGCCGACTAATTTTAAAGCGCTTAGTATGGCGCCCTTGCTAGCTGGGGTGGTGAAAAATGTGGTCGAACAAAAAAGTGTGAGCCAGTTATATTTGTAGGTGACGCAAAATCTTGCTGAAATTTTAAATTTCCTTACAAATTAAAGGCTCATGCCTAATTACGCTATACGAACTTTTGGCTGCCAAATGAACCACTCTGATTCAGAGCGGGTGGCTCGTATGATGGAAAAGGCTGGTTTTAAGGCGGTTGAAGAAGACCAAGCAGATTTATTAATTGTAAATACTTGTTCGGTTCGGCAAAAGGCCGAAGATAAAGCCTATGGTTTTATGACCAAGCATAAACGCGCTAACAAAGATGTTAAAATTGCGATTACGGGCTGTATGGTTCGGCAAACGGGAGATCGGGAAACGTCTCGAGATCCGCTATTTAGCTTTGATTCCGTGGATATTGCTTTTCGAATTGAAGATACGGCGCGGATGCCAAAGTTGTTAGAACGGCATTTTACGGATCATGATTTTTCTGGTTTTGAGGAAGCGTTTGGAGACGGATCGATTGAGAATTATTTTAATATTGTCCCAAAAGTTGAAAATAAGGCGCAGGTGTTTGTGCCGATTATGCAGGGGTGTGATAAGTTTTGTACGTATTGCATTGTGCCGTTTACGCGTGGTCGCGAAATTTCACGACCGATGGCCGATGTGCTAGAGGAGTGTCGGGTTCTAGTGGAAGCTGGAGCTAAAGAAATTACGTTGCTCGGACAAAATGTGAATTCGTATAAAGATGGCGAAAAAGGCGAAAAGTGTTTTGCTAAACTCTTGTTAGAAGTAGATAAGCTTTATGAAAAAGGTTTGTCTCGAACTCGATTTACGTCGGCCCATCCGCAGGATTTTACGGATGATGTAATTGAGGCTTTGGCGAATATGAAAACGCGATGTCCGTATATTCATTTGCCAGTGCAGCACGGTAGTAATCAAACTCTGCGGGCCATGAATCGGAATTATACAATTGAGAAGTATAACGATATTATCGCCAAAATTAGAAAAGCGATGCCCGATACAACCTTGGCGACGGATATTATTGTGGGGTTTCCCGGAGAAACCGAGGCGCAATTTCAAGAACTATGTGATTTTGCGGATACACTGAAATTAGATTTCTCTTATACTGCTATTTTTTCACCTCGACGGCATACACCGGCGGCCCGAATGGAGAAAGATTTTATTGAAATGGATGAGAAGAAATCTCGTTTTCATCGGTTTGATGAAGTGGTTAAAAAGCATGCGTTTGCTCGCCGAGCGGTTTTTGTGGGGAAAGAGGCGGAAGTCTTAGTTGAAAAGTCTGAGCCAGCGGGAAATGGTTTGTATAGAAATGCAGGAAGAACGCGGGAATTTTTTGAAGTTTGGTTTTTGGCGGGGCGTTCGCTGATTGGGAAAGAAGTGAAAGTAACCTTAGAGGAGCAAAAAGGCTATGTGTTTAGTGGTACTATGCCTGAAGTTGAAGCGGAGCGTTTTAAGGCGCCAGCGAAACTAAAAGTGTTATCGGTTTAGATTTGATTCTGAGCGTTAAAAAATAATTAAATGTATTCTCTGCAACCAACTCTAGTTGGGTTATTTTGACGTATGAGTAAAATAAAATTATATCCTAATTTATTTTCTTATGGGCACGCCGTTCGATTACTTTCAGCAAAATTTTGGAAAAGCCGCGGATTGTTTAGATTTATCGGCTAAAACTCGTGACAAACTAATGGAGCCCGAAAATATTTTTAAAACAGAGATATCGTATGCTGCCGACGATGGAGAAATGAGAATGGCTTCAGCGTATCGAGTTCAAAATAATTCAGCTCGAGGGCCGTATAAAGGGGGCATTCGGTTTCACCCAGAAGCCAATGAAGATGAAGTTAAAACCTTGGCGGCACT
>CAJQJI010000025.1 GCA_905478675.1 Candidatus Altimarinota bacterium | reverse complement strand
TGCCGCAATAAGGTTGGATTTGTCCCATTAGTATCCAGCTTAATTAAAAACCCTAAAGCCTTAACCTGCCGCATAAAATGAAGCAAATCCGGTTGTAGCGTTGGCTCTCCGCCAGAAATAACCACCCCTTCTAAAAAGCCAACTCTAGTTTTTAAAAAGCTAAGAACATTTTTATCCGGAATAAAATCACGCTGCGCTTTGATTTTTTCTGGCAAAACGAGTTCTGGGTTATGACAATAACCACAGCGCATATTACAGCCCGCCGTAAAAATAATAGCACCCACTTTTTCAGGATAATCGAGCAACGTTAAAGTTTGGATACCACTAATTAGCATTTTATTTCGTTTTTTAGCTCAAGCAGACTGGTCGTTAAAATCCCCTGTTCTAAACAAAAAGCCTCGACTTCTGCCCGATTGGCTTTGTCGCCGTGTTCGTTTAAAATCTCACAAATCACTACGACGCCCATAACGCCTAAAAACTTGGCTAATTCCACAGCCGCTTCGGTATGACCAAATCGCTTAGCTGGGTTTTCAGCCCGCAACGGAAAGGTATGGCCCGGTCGAACAAAGTCTTTTGGTTGTGCCGTAAGATCCGTTAATTTTTTAATAGTTTTAGCTCGATCAAAAGCCGAAACGCCCGTGGTAATATTTTCAGCTAAATCAATAGGCACACAAAAATTAGTTCCATGCGGATTCGTATTATTTTCAGTAATTAAACCTATTTCTAACGCCGCTAAAATGGTGGGTTCACACGCCACACACACTAACCCTCGAGCTTCTTTCAGTAAAAAATTTATCTTCTCTGGCGTTACAAATTCTGCCAATAGAAACAAATCTCCTTCATCTTCTCGTTCATGGTCGTACACCATCACAAACTCTCCTTTTTTAAAAGCGGATAAAAAATCATTCATGAAAGTTTTGTTTTAAAAAGATCCGTCATCGCCAAAGCCGTTTCAGCAAACTCTGCCCCTAAAGACTTTCGAGCTTCAGCCTGCGCCACGTTGTGACAAGCTAACACGCCCTGAATAACAGGCGTTTTAGTATTTAAGGCTAATTGCGTCAGCCCAGTCGTAACCGATTGTGTTACCAATTCATAGTGGTCTGATTCGCCTTTAATTACACAACCCAAAGCAATCACCGCCGTTATGTTTTCCTGTTCCGCTAAAAAATGAGCGGCAGCTACCGGAATCTCAACTGCACCGGGCACTCGTACTAATTGGTGCTCAACTGAGCGAGCGCTTAAAACCTTGGTAGCGCTCTTAATTAAATGTTCAACCACCGCGGCTTCCGACTTATCAAATTCTGAGGCAATAATTAAAATCATCTTTAAAATTGGGTTAAAAAAGTTTCGAGTTCATGCGTTTCTGAAGTGCAAAGTAAACGTTCATTTTGGTCTGAAAAAATTAAAATAGAGGGGGCCATGGTAACCCCAAACTTCGCCGCTAAGCGTTGAAAATCAGAGTGCTGTTCATTTAAACATTCCCCCTTAAAAGAAATTTTTTCTGCCACAAAGTTTTTAAAATCTGGGCACTTTGGACAACGCGTCGTCGTAAATAATAAATAATGCATAGTTTAACAATATTTAATACAAAATTCAGAATTCTGACTTTGATTTTCATTAAAATGTTGCCGGGAACAATGCTCTGATTTTTTACCTGGGTTATAGTGTGAAACTGGACGATGGTAGCCCATCACCCGGGTCCATATTTCGCAACGGGTTCTTGTTTTTTCGGTCATTTTATATTGGGTTAAATAAATAATAATTAAAATATTTTTAGCCTTTAAGTGGCTAAAACAGGCAAACTTTTTCGCCGAGAATCATGTTTGCTTCTAAACGCAACGTCTTCAAATTCAGAACCGTGGTAATTAATTTCTTCGTCGCATCTCGGGCAAAAATCGTGTTCCCCCGCCAAGTAACCATGATGTTCGCAAATAGAAAACGTCGGCGTAATCGTAATGTAAGGCAGGTGAAATTGTGTTAAGACTTTGCGAACCAACGTACGACACGCGATGGCATCAGAAATACGTTCCCCCATATACAAATGCAACACCGTGCCTCCCGTATATTTTGTCTGTAAACGGTCTTGCATGACTAACGCTTCAAAGGCGTCGTTCGTGTAGTGCACGGGCAACTGTGAAGAGTTGGTGTAATACGGGGCCTCAGTCGTTCCAGCCTGAATAATATCGGGATATTTGGCTTTATCCTCTTTCGCAAACCGATACGTAGTTCCTTCTGCCGGGGTGGCTTCTAAATTATATAAATTACCAGTTTCATCTTGAAAATTTTTTAGTTTTTGCTGCATAAAAAGCAGTACTTCTTCGGCAAAATCTTGCCCCCATGGCGTCGAAATATTTTCTTTATTATCGGTAAAATTAAGAATCGCTTCGTTCAAACCGTTAATTCCAATGGTCGAAAAATGATTATTTAAATGCCCTAAATATCTTTTAGAATACGGAAACAAACCTTGATCTAACCACTGTTGAATCACTTTACGTTTAATTTCTAACGAGTCTTTAGCCAGGTCCATTAAGTGCGCAATTCGGTTTAAAAAAGCCGCCTTATCCCCGTTATAAACGTAGCCAATACGTGGTGAAGAAATCGTAACAACCCCAATCGAGCCCGTCATTTCAGCCGAACCAAACAAACCATTCCCTCGTTTTAAAAGTTCGTTCATATCTAACTGCAAACGACAGCACATCGAGCGAATATGATTTGGGTCCATATCCGAGTTAATAAAATTTTGAAAATAAGGCATCCCGTACTTGGCTGTCATTTCAAATAAGGGCAAAGTTTTAGCGTCTTCCCAATCAAAATCTTTCGTAATATTGTAGGTCGGAATCGGAAACGTAAACACGCGCCCTTTCGCATCTCCGGCCGTCATAACTTCAATATAGGCTCGATTAATAAGGTTCATTTCCGCTTCTAGTTCGCCGAACGTAAACGGAAAATATTCACCTCCAAGTTTTAATTTCTTGCTCTTTAAGTCTTCTGGACACACCCAATCAAGCGTAATATTAGTAAACGGCGTTTGCGTGCCCCAACGAGACGGCACGTTTAAATTAAACACAAACGCTTGAATATTTTGCAGCACATAAGCGTAGGTTTTTTTATCCACCAATGCTTTTAAACGGTCAGCCGAAAGGCCTGGATTAATTTCTTTAATTTCAGCCTTAGTTTCTAGCGCATATTTTTTAACAAAAGGCGCTAAATACGTATCAAAACTAGAAAAAGCCTGCGCCCCAGCCCACTCGTTTTGTAGGGTTCCTAAAAAATTCACCATTTGTGAAACGGCCGTTGAAAGATGTTGCGGCGGGTTCGATTCGGTTTTATTCGCCACCCCGTTAAAGCCTTCTTCTAGCAACACCCGCAAACTCCAGCCCGCGCAATACCCAGCAAACATATCAAGATCATGAATATGATAATCCGCGTTCCGGTGCGCTTCGCCTACCGCCGAAGGATAAATATGCGATAACCAGTAATTAGCGGTCACCTTACCAGAGGTGTTTAAAATCATACCGCCCAAACTATAACCTTGGTTTGAATTCGCGTTCACCCGCCAATCAATTTTTTCTAAATACTCTGTCATTGTTTTTTCTACGTGCACCATGACGTCTTTATCTTTCCGAACGGCGGCTCGTTTTTCTCGGTACAAAATAAAAGCTTTGGCTGCCAGCCCTTGGTTTGCCTCGATTAGAACCGCTTCAACGGTATCTTGAATAGTTTCGACTTGTGGAATTTTTTCATCAAACAAGCGCGCTAATTCGGTTGTTACCTGCTCGGTTAAAGTTTCCGCTAAAAGAATATCAGCCTTTTCAACCGATGTTAACGCTGCATAAATAGCCGCATAAATTTTAGCCATTTCAAAATCAACAATTTCACCGGTCCGTTTTTGAACTTTAAATACCATTTTTTTTTATTAAGAAATAGTCTCGCCACTTTACATAAAACACAACATCTTGTGTGTAAAATTATTATTTCATACAACATAAAAGAAATACAAAAAGTAATTTGGTCTTTCGGTCTACCGAATTCCATGTATAATTCATCCACTAGTTCTACCGTTAGAAACTAAAACCTTAAGTTTTATTCTCTTCACGATCATATCCATGTCTGCTTCTTCTTTATCACACAAAGCCACCCAGTATTTACAAACTATTCATCAATTAGCGCAAAATGGGCAAGAGGTACGACAAATCACAGTGGCCAGACAATTAAAGGTTAGTCCTTCTACCTGTTTTGAAGGCGTACTGCGACTGATGAAAAAAAAATACGTCACAGAAGACGAGCACAAACATTTACACTTAACGCCTGAAGGGAAAAACGTTTTAGCCACCATTGAACGAAATCAGTATATTTTTACGAATTTTTTTAAAGACGTTTTAGGCAACACACCCCCTGAATCAAAACACATTGCGGCCCAAATAGAACCAATCTTAGATTTTCAAACCGCCGGCGAAATGTGTAAATTCAGCCGCTTTTTAGAAACCCTAAAAGGGCAAAAAGTTGATTTTTGGCAGGCTTGGGAAAATTTCGAAAACAACATCGAAACTGATCCTGTGTGCAAAGCGTGTCCGCACAAAAGCTTTTGTCGTAAAAATTTAGCCTCATAAAAAAGAGGCAAACTTTTTTTACCCTCCCCCAAGCGTTAATTAAATCTGTCCCCTTTGGTTTTCCCGGGATGGAATTCCAAACTTCATCAGTCATTCCCGGCAACATGCAGGAATCTAGGTTTAAAAAGGGTTGTTATTGAACTGGATCCCTGAATAAACCTGCCGGCAGGCAGGTCAGGGATGACAAAGCCCCTAATCTTATTAAGATTAATGGTAACAAATGTTGTTTAAAAACAATGATTTTTATGAAATTTAATCAAACTATTAGCGAAGTTGAGGCAAAAAGCATTAAAGTAACTTTTCTTCTTTTAATGACAACATGGGCAATTTTAATGTTATTCTTAGATTCTATTCCTGCATTAACTTTGGCCTACGTATCAGGGCTTTTAGTTCATAATTTTCTAATCACCAATCATAAAAAATATTATTTTTATGCAATTCAAATAAGTCTTGGTATTGGATTACTAGCTGCCGCAACTCCGTTATTAGAGGAAGGAGAAACCTCAACACAATTTTTAAATATGGTTGAGGTTATGCCAACAGTTTTTGCTGTGTCTGCAACTTTTTTGCTTCTCATCTTAAATCTGAAAGAAAGCACTCCCACTTTAGATTACATTACACTGATCATTATAACTTTTTCGCTTACCTACATCTCTTTCGAGCTCAATCTTGAAATGGTTGTAAAACTCACCTTCATGTTACTTTCCTTAGTAGTGATTTTTCTCAGCTGCTTCAAAATACAGCTACCAAAGTTAATAAAATCTATCTTGGCCATACTCTCATCATCTATAATCTTTGGCTTCACTTTAATAAACATCCAATATCTAATTTCACTAGATTCAGAGTTAAATTCTCTGTTTTCAGTTGAAAGCATTATCGGCATTACTAATTATTTTATATTCGGAATGTCAATCATCTACGGTTTGAGCGCTCTAAGCTACCTTCTTTTTTACTTGCCAGGCATCGAAACTCTAAAAGAATATAAAGCAAAGTTAAAACATTTAAATCAACTTAACAGTGGGCGCTTTGATGATCTAAACTATGGACTATTATTTACTATTCCAACTGGCTTAGTGCTTTTCATTCTCTATTACATTAACTACAAAACAGAAATCTTAAATATGTATTCAGCCGTCTGGGCTGCTATCTTTATTTTACCTCTAATAGTTAACAAAATTTATAATTTTAAAGATTTGCAAAAATAAACTAAATCCCTATTTTCCTCACGCTTTGCCTATCGCTGAACGCGGTACGCCACAAGACAATTTTTATTTCTTAACGTCCAAAAAGCATGCAAAAGTACGAATTAATGGCTATTATCGAGAACTCTCTCGATGCAAAAGCAGCCGAAAAACACGCGAAAGACCTAGACGGTCGAATCGAAAAAGAGTTTGCCGGGAAAGTTACTTTCTCTGATTTTTGGGGTGAACGAGGGTTCGCTTACAAAATCAACAAACAAAAATGGGGTTACTACCACGTGAATCAATTCACTATGGAAGCGGACCAAGCTCAAGGTTTACGTCACGAATTAAACTTAGACAACAGTCTGGTTCGATTCATGATTACTAAAGTAGATCCAAAATCTCCAGCGCCACGAAAGTACGCTGACATGAAAAAAGAATACGAAGCTCAAGAAAAAGCGAAAGAAGATGCGAAAAAACCAGCGGAAGAGAAAAAAGCTCCCGCTAAGAAAGAAAAACTAACGACTATTAAAGAAGAGCCTAAAGCGACTGAAGCGCCTAAAGACGACGTGGATAAAAAACTAGACGCGATTGTTGACGAAGCGGCTGACATCTAAAACAGAACGCGAGATACTCTCTACTAGCAATCTCTCACTCTAGCCTTCTCTAAACTTAAATTACTAACTCCATTAGACTATGCCTCCAAGACCTAAAAAATTCATCGATCCATTTGTTTTAGCCGGAATCGATTACATCGACTACAAAGATCCTAAAATGCTAGCGCAGTACATTACGTACTACCGATCAATTCAAAGTCGTTTCCACACTGGAACGTCACTAAAGAACCAAAAACAATTGGCTTCTGCTGTTAAAAAAGCCCGTCAAATGGCTTTACTCCCTTACGTTCGATACGAATAGGAAGTTAAAACGAAATGTTAAAAAAGACCTCAGCCATGCTGGGGTCTTTTTTTATACCTTTTTTTAAAAAGAACAGGTCAATAGCCTAAAAACATAATTCCCTTACTTTAAAAGTCTCAAACAGTTGTAATAGACACTAAAATCTGCTATAATCATCTGATATATTTGTAAATATTGCCCTATGGGATTTAATCTAAAGTCAGTTATCGGCGGAAAAAAAGACAAAACTACCACCGGCGTTATGGGGGTCAAAAAAAGCACTCAAACTACTGATAGCATCATTTCTCAGGCCGTAAGCAATGCGGGAAACATCTCCAGCATGACGCTGAGTAAAGAGGAACATGATCGCCTACTAAGCGCTCGGCACAAAATGCCCGTGCACATTGTAATGCTAAAGTATTTTTCTTTAATATTTATGGCTATCGCGATTGTGGTTGGATTTCTGCTAAAGGCAGATTTAGAACCAAGCAACGCTTATTTTAGTTATTTAGGGCTAAGTGAAAATACGGGATCTGCCTATGTAAAGGCTTCGCAAGAAAAAAACATTTTAGAGCAAAAAAACGAAACTTTAACCGCCGAAATTGAGTCGGTTAATGAACGAAGTGCGGCTTTTGATGATAGTACAGAAACGAATAAAGTGTCTTTATTAGTGCCAGAAATATTAGAAATAGAAGGAATGCAAAAACGTTGGTTTAATGAGGTTGTCGAATCTGTTAATGAAGACGGACAACTGGTTGAAGAAGAAAAATTCGGACTCATTGACAGCTTTTCCAACATGATTGAATACTTTGAGGATAAAGAATACCAACCACGTTTTTTTAACAAAAAGAATCGAGACCAAAGTTTAAGCCAAACTGAACCTGATGTTTGTAATATTGCAAACAACAAGCTAAGTGCTGCACAATTAGCCGAGAAGAGAGCGTATGAAAATAGTGGTCGTTGTATTAGTAACAGTACGCTCATTATGGCCAATGAAATTGATATCCGAGGACTCAACATTAGTGCCAGTGGAGTTAATCTAACCGTTTCTGCCAGTGACCTACTAAGTCGCGTATTTACCTTAAGCTCTGAATTTGTGATTATGATGAATAGTTTTGATTTTTATAAAGGTGCAGAAGTCACAAACTTTACAAGACGAACGCTACCAGAAGGCGGCGATGGAACCGAAATTGCACTAAGACTCGAATTCCAAGAAGAAGAAGACGAAGATCCTAATGATGTCTATCTAGAGGATTTAATTCAATGGCAAAAAAATTGGCGTTAAAACGCTTTATACAAAACACAAAAAAATAATTTAAACATGGCTAACTTAAGCTCGGTCGTCAAAAAAAACACAGGCTCAAAACACACTCGAAAAGAGCTAATGAATAAAAGCCCTATTCCATGGCTAGTGCTAATTGGAATGACGGTTATTGCTGGGGCGTTTCTTATTTATCCAAACGCGAGCGATTGGCTTAAAAAACAAAGCGAGTTAACTGAGATGGAGAGTCTAATTCCACAACTTGAATCCGAAAATCAGACATTAAGCACTGAAAAAGAAACCTTAGAAGAAGCCTTCAAAGACAAAGCCAAACCTTATATCGCCATTGCAGACCAACGGTTTCCAACCGAAATTGATAGTACGACTATCACTCAAATTATTGAAATGTATGCCATTTTGATGCAGGTAAACTACCGATCAAATGACTTTAAATTAAATTCATTAAGTGTGGGGCGACCTCAAAATGTAGACGGTCTGCCTTTTGCTGAAACTTCAGTCAATATCAATGTCGTAATTGATAGAGAGATGCTTCAGGAATTTATCGCCTTTTTGAAAACCAGCGAAATTACCAATGATTTAGAAAACAAAGTAATTTCCAGTGGTGGTGGAGAAACCGCTTCTATTGAGTTCTTAAAGCTCAACAAACTACCCGTTGGAAGAATTAATTCTTTATCTCTTAATGAAGAACGAAGCCAAAGTGAAACAACATCAAAAGAAGTCTATAACGCTCAAATCCAAGCCATGCTTTATTCTGAACCTGTTTAAACAATGCCCGTTGAAGATCCACTAAAAAAACTAAAAGACGCGATTATTCGAGGCGATGTGCCTGGAATTTTGGAAGGATGTATGTCTCTTTCGCTTAATTTAGGCGCTTCGGATATCCATATCGAGCCTCGACGAAATAACGTTGAGTTTCGTTTACGGGTCGATGGGGTTTTACGACACATTGTGGAATACCCAATGAATATGCATCCCGGTTTGGTGTCAAAAACCAAGCTTATGGCGAATTTGAAAATCGATGAATCTCGAGTCCCACAAGATGGACGGATCTCGACTTGGTTAGGTGAAAAAGAAGTAGATCTTCGGGTTTCAACTTTACCAACGGTAAACGGAGAAAAAATTGTAATGCGGGTATTAGATAAATCGAAAAAAATCCCTACCCTAGATCAACTTGGAATTGTGGGACGAAATTTAAAATTATTCCAAGCGGCTATTGAACAACCCAATGGGGTTGTACTTACCTCTGGACCAACGGGGTCTGGGAAAACAACTACCATGTACTCAGCGATGAGTTATGTAAATAGCCCCGAGGTAAACATCATGACCCTGGAAGATCCGGTCGAGAATCAAATGGACGGCCTCAATCAAAGTCAGATGAAACCGCTGATTGGTTACACCTTTGCCTCCGGGTTAAGAACCGCCCTCCGGCAGGATCCTGATATCATTATGGTGGGGGAAATCCGGGATAAAGAAACAATCGATATTGCGATTGAAGCCTCACTAACAGGGCATCTAGTACTCTCTACTATCCATACGAATTCTGCCGTTGAAACCATCACGCGTATTCTGAATATGCAGGTGCCAGATTTCTTATTAACTTCAGCCGTAAATTTGATTATTGCCCAACGTTTGAGCCGTAAATTATGCCCCGACTGCAAAGTAAAAACAACGCCCAGTAATAATGCGATGCAAAAGCTTAAAGAAGCCTTTGCTCTTTTTAAACCCTATGAAGGGTTTGATATGAACTTGTTTAAAGAACCACAATTTTATACCCATAGCGAAAACGGTTGTGAAACTTGTGGCGGACTGGGTTATAAAGGTCGAATGGGGATTTATGAAATCATGACCATGAGTGAACCGATTAAAGTAGCGGTTATGAAAGGAATGCCAGGGCTTGAAATTCAAAAAGTAGCTCAAGCTGAAGGCATGATCACCTTAGAACAGGATGGTTTAATTAAAGTCATGCAAGGTATAACCTCTTTAGAAGAGATTTACAAACTCGTTAAAGAGTAGTATAATAATTAGATAAAATGAGCGATTTAGCGAACCCAACGCCAGCCAATCCAAATCCAGGAAATACTCCTGGAGGCAACAATGCGGCCGCTAATATTCCAAACCCATTTGCTGCCACAGGCACACCAGCCCCACAAGCGGTGCCGGTTGTGGCTCAATCGGTTCCAGCCGTAGCTCCAAGTGCGCCTCTGCCACAGTCCGCTCCAGTGGCTCCAGCAATGCCTGTGGCTAATACCGCACCCGTTGCGGCGCCAATCGCTCCGCCGGTCACACCGGCCCAACCCGTGGCTGCTCCCGCTGCCACACCAGCGCCAAGTATAGGCGCCCCTAAAACACCACAACCAAAAAAAGAAGACGAAAAAGAAACCTTAGTTCTAGACATTAAGGGACAAGCAAAAAAAGAAAAGGTTGAGACGGATGAGATTAGTATTTTTAAACAAATTGATGAATACCTCATTAACATGGGGGGTATTAAATTAGACGAAAAATTACTTTTCTTTCAATTACTCGCGTCAATGATTGGCGCCGGGTTACCGATTATTGATGCCTTAAATTTATTAATCAACCAAACAAAGAACAAAAAGTTAGAACGAGTTATTATTGATATGCGAACCCAAATTGAAACGGGTGAAAGTTTAGCCGGCGCTATGCGGAACAATGACGACGTTTTTGATGAAGCCACGTGTTCGGTTGTAGAGGCCGGAGAAAAATCAGGGAAACTAAACGCTATTTTAAAAGAGCTCGTAGCCCAATACGAGCAAATCAGTAGCCTAAGTAAAAAAATCAAAGCCGTGATGATGTACCCCATTATTGTCATTGTATTCATGATTTTACTAACCGTGGTAGTACTTATCTTTGTAGTGCCAAAACTAGAAGAACTTTTTGGTGGCGGTGATAATCTTCCACTTCCAACCAGAATTCTGATTAATGGGAGTGATATTGTTTTAAGTTACTGGTACTTTTTGATTGCGGGAGCAATTGGCGGGGTTGGTAGTTTTCTCTACTGGAAAAAATCTAAAACGGGGTCAAAACAATGGTCGAGTATTGTTTTACACTTCCCTATCTTTGGTGACATCCTCTCCAAGATGATTTTAACTCGAGTCTCTAGAATCTTTGGTTTCTTAATCTCCGCTGGGGTACCCGTCGTTGAAAGCTTAAAAATTGCGTCTCATATTGCCGAAAATCCAGTCTATCAAGATAAACTTCTACTGGCCGCCGACGATTTGACCAAAGGGATTTCGATTGCCGAGAATCTGTCAGACGACGAACGTTTGTTTCCAAGCATGTTGGTAAACATGATGGCGATTGGTGAAAAAACGGCTTCGCTTGATCAAGTTATGGGAAAAGCGGCAGACTTCTACAATGAAGAGCTAGACCGAAAAATTGGTGGTATGTCTAAAATGATGGAACCCGTTATTTTAAGTATCATTGCTGGTGGCGCGGTCTTCATGATTTTGGCGATTTATCTACCAATCCTAAAAATGAACGAGCAGGTAGTTGGGGGTTTCTAAAAAAACTAATTACAAAAACTGACAGTCTTCTATAAAGCATTATAGTGAGGCTGTTTTTTTTAAATTAAGTATGCCTAAAAAAATTCTTGTAATTGGAAACGGTGGTCGTGAACACGCTTTGATTGAAGCCCTTAATCGTTCTCCACAAAAGCCGGCAATTTATAACTTCGCTAATGCCCTTAATCCCGGCATAAAAGCTTTATGCGAGGAAGTTATTATTGGGGATTACATGGACTTGGAGCAAGTAAAAACCATTG
>CAJQJI010000024.1 GCA_905478675.1 Candidatus Altimarinota bacterium | reverse complement strand
CGTTGGCTCGGTTTGCCCGAAAAAAATTAGGGGAAGATCGAGTTTTCTTTTTGACCGGAACCGATGAAAATTCACAAAAAACGGTCGATGCCGCGGCGAAAGCGGGAATTAGTATTGATGCCTACTTACAAGACATGGCCGCGCGCTGGCAAAGTGCCTGGGATACGATTGGTATTAGTTATAACGACTTTATTCGAACCACTGAACAACGGCACATTGATACGGTGCATGATTTATTTCAAAGAATTTATGATAAAGGCGATATTTATAAAGGGACTTACCAAGGTTTGTACTGTACTGGTTGTGAAACGTTTAAAAAAACATCCGATCTAAATGAAGCGGGACAGTGTACGGATCATCCAAACCAGCAAATTAAACAACTTGATGAAACCAATTACTTTTTTCGTTTAAGCGCGTATGAAAAACCGTTGCTTGAATGGTATGAACAAAATCCTGATTGGTTGCAGCCAAAGTCTCGTAAAAACGAAATTATTAGTTTTCTTAAATCGGGGCTTGAAGATGTATCGGTCAGTCGGGAAACCGCCGAGTTTGGTATTTCTTTACCGATGGATCCGGCGCATAAAGTGTATGTGTGGTTTGACGCGTTAATTAACTATTATTCGGGGGTGCAAACGCCTGAGCGAGAGCATTTTTGGAACTCGGCCTACCATATTATTGGAAAAGATATCACCCGTTTTCACTGTGTGATTTGGCCGGCGATGCTCATGGCGGCAGGTATCCCGCTGCCGCAGGGGGTATTTGCGCATGGTTTTTTTACGATTGATGGGGTTAAAATGTCTAAAAGTTTAGGCAATGTTATTTCGCCGGTTGCGCTTTCGGAAGAGTACGGAAATGATGCTTTACGAGCGGGGCTTTTAAGTAGCTTCGAGTTTGGAAATGATGGTGATTTTTCAGCCGAAAATTTTGCAGAATTTTACCGAACCAAGCTGGCAGGCGGCGTTGGGAACTTATTTAATCGGGTGACGGTTTTGATTACAAAATTTTGTGAAGGACAGGTTTCGTTAGAAAACCAAGCGATGGATTTTTCGGCGCAAACGCAGGCATTTGATGCATTACTGGAACAAAAACAGTTAAAAGCGGCCTATGATTTTTACTTCGCCACGGTAGACGCAGCGAATCAGCGGTTAAACGAAACCGAAGTGTGGAAGCTTGCTAAGGTGGACGCTGAAGCGGCCGGAAAAATTTTTACGGAATTATATGGGTATTTAGAGTGCTTGGCCGACATGGCCGAAGTGTTGTTGCCTGAAAGTGCGCCTAAAATGAAAAAAATGGTAGGTGAAAATGGCCAAGTTGGCGCAGCGGAAATTCTGTTTGATAGTGGCCGAAAGTAGCATGTTATTGCGAGGGAAGCGCATTCATCGCTCAGCTACGCGGCAATCTAAAAAGTCTTCAAGACTAGGCTAGGTTAATTCGTGCTACACGGCAGGCTTAAAGCTTCGCAATAATAAAAATTTGAATTGCCATTCTGACGTAAGTTTTTTTGTTAGAGGAAGGATCTGATTTAATTTAGATCCTTCTATAAACGGCAAGCTGGCATGTCAGGACGGCATAAGGTGAAGGATAACTCTGGTTTGGCAGAGAAAATTTGCGGCCAAAAGTTAAGGTAATGTTGAGTGTGGCGCTTACGTTCAACAATCTGAAACCTAATGTGCCCTCCCAAGCCATTTATTTACAAAATAACTTTAAAACTTAGTATCCGTTCGATATTAAATTTTAAACATGTTCAATTTTCTAAAAAATATTTTCGGTAAGGGCGCTAAAGTAGAACCCAAACAAGGGTGTTGTGGAGGGAAGTGTCATGAAAAAGCGGTAGAGCTTGAGCTTTCGGACAAAGATCGAGCGGCTTTGCAAGTGGTGGCTGATACGGTCGTGGTAGGAAAAATTTTATCAATTCGTCCTCATTCAAGTGAAAAAGTAACCAAAGTACGAGTGACGGAGTGCGACCTAGGGAACGGTAAAAAAGAACAAATTCTGTGTGGTGGAGCCAATATTGCCGAAGGTCAAATTGTACCCGTGGCCATGCTTGGAACTGATTTAGGCGGTGGGTTTGTGATTGGGGAACGAGATATTCGGGGGGAAGTTTCACGCGGCATGATTTGTGCGCGACAAGAAATTGGTCTAACCGAAGTTGAAGCTGAAAAAGGAGGCATTTGGCCGATGCCAGCCGCGTTAGAAAGTAAATTGGGGACGCCAGTGAATCAGTTGTAATTGGCTTTTTGGTAAAAAGATTTAAAAAAGTATTACGAAATCGATCGTGTGATACGGTTATTAACTTGAACGAGAATCATCTGGGTTTCGCCAGATGGTTCTTTGATGGAGGTATGGACGATGTCCGCTACAGCACTCGCTGAAAATAAATCGAAGTTTGGGGCCCTGTTATGGCGTCCCTCACACTCAAATGTACGAGGGTTTTAAAGTTGCTTTAATACCGATTATTTATAGATTAGAGCCGTTAAATAAGGCTTAAGTGTATGAAAATTTCTTGGCAATGGTTGCAAGACTTTGTAACGCTGGAAGAATCAGCGGAAAGAGTTGGAGAAAAATTAACGCTGCATACCGCAGAATTAGAAGAAACAATTAAGGTAGCCGATGGCTTTGAAAACGTGTTTGTGGGAAAACTACTTTCGCACGAAAAAATGGAAGGGTCGGATAAATTGCATATTGGGCAATTTGACGTTGGGGCCCAGGGCCAAAAGCAAATTGTGTTCGGCTCGGTGCATCCTTTAGCTGATGGTGAAATAGTGCCAGTAGCTTTAGACGGGGCACGTCTTGGTTCTGGGATGGAAATTAAAGATACAGAAATTCAAGGGCACGCGTCACAGGGGATGGTATGTGATAACCGGGAACTCGGATTGAAAAACGAAAGTTTGTTGCGTCTGAAAGCCGAAAGTTTAGTAGGAAAACCTTTGAGCGAAGCGGTTAAAAGCTTAGGTGACACCTTGTTTGATATTGATAATAAAAGTTTAACGCATCGACCTGATTTAATGGGCCATCGTGGGTTTGCTCGTGAATTAGCCACGATTTTTGGTGTTAATTTGCGTCTGCCAGAGCCCGTGGTAAGCCTGCCAGAGGCCGCTCCGTTTAAAGTAGAAATTCAAACTGAGGGTTGTCGTCGGTTTTGTGCTTTGCCCATTGAAGGGGTTAAAGTTGAAGCGAATCACCCCGATAAAACGTTTCGCTTAGAGCAGTTAGATACTAAGTCGCTTTCTAATATAGTAGATATTACTAATTGGATTATGTTGGAATTTGGGCAGCCAATGCATGTATTTGATGCGGATAAAATCGAAGGTTCAATTGTTGTACGGTGGGCGAAAGAAGGCGAAAAATTAGTGACTCTAGATGGCAATGAGTACGAACTAACGACCGAAGATATGGTGGTGGCTGATAGCGTAAAAGCGCTTTCAATTGCGGGCGTTATGGGCGGACTAGAAAGTTCGGTGACATCTAGCACCACTAATATTTTATTTGAGGCCGCTAATTGGGATCCCGTCACGATTCGTAAAACGGCCCAACGGCACGGTATTCGGACTGAAAGTTCAATGCGGTACGAAAAATCTTTAGCGCCAGAAAAATGCCAGCGTGCCTTATTGGCTGCGGCAGAAATGGCTTTAGATTATTGTCCAAAAGCTCGAATAACGGCTTCATTAACCGATGTGTTTCCTGCGCCTCAAACACGGCTGCATTTGACGCTTGATCCGGCTCGAGTTAGCCAGATTGCGGGCGTTGAAATTAGTGAAGAATTTATGTTAGACACCCTGTACCGTTTGGGTTTTAAGGTAAATAATACAAAAACTCCATGGCAAATTGAAGTGCCGTTTTTCCGTTCAACCAAAGACGTAGCGATTCAGGAAGACTTGGTTGAAGAGATTGTTCGGATGTATGGGTTTGAAAATATTCCCAGCAGCTTACCCACCTTGCCGGTGCAACCACCAATCGAAAACAAACTAAGAACTTTAGAGTGGAGAACACGTGATTACTGGAGCGCGAATCATTTTTTAGAGTTAATGAACTATTCGTTCGTTAAAGATGAAGATAAAACGCTCACCGGGGAAACCGAGTACACTGAGATTGAAAATCCTTTGTCTGATGAATATCAATTTTTACGTCGCAGTTTAGTGAGTAACACCCTGAAACACTTAGAATCAGAGTTGCGAACCCAGGGATCGCTCGCTTTTTACGAACTAGGGCGTACGTATCATCCACAAAATGAGGTTCTTCCTAAAGAAATACCAGAGCTGTTGTTGCTTCGAGCCACG
>CAJQJI010000023.1 GCA_905478675.1 Candidatus Altimarinota bacterium | reverse complement strand
TCTACTTCAGGAGGATTATTTTTTACTTCTACTGTTTCTGGTTCCAATACTGTAAGTTCTATTTCTTCGGTGGTGGTCTCTAAACCATCCGATACGTTTAAAGTCATGGTATAATTTCCAGCCTTACTATAAACAATATCAAAAGACTCGACGGGGAAGGTTCTCCCATCCGAAGAAGTCCAAGCATACTTTAACGCATCATTATCGGCATCAGTCGCCTCCGCCTTAAAATTAAAAACTTCGCCAACATAAGCCTGATTACCCGGTAGAACCTGCAATTTCACCGTTGGGGCCGTATTGCTGTCTATTGGGTCAACGGTTACCATTTTTGTATCCGTATAAGTAGTGCTTAGAAATCGATCATCAGAAACCGTCACTCGAAAGTTATAAACGTGCTTGCCTGAAAAACGGCTTAAGTCAAACACTGTTGAGTTTGATTCAACCACTTGAGTCAGAACCGATTTACCCGCTTCCATCGCTTCAAAGCGATAACTACTTACGGTCCCATCAGCATCTGCTGCCTCAACCATAACTTTAAACTGTTCCCCAGTATTACCCACAGGCGTAATTTGAAATTTACGGATCACAGGCGCTAAGTTATTTATTTTAACCTGCACATTAGCTTGATCTTTTTGATTCAGGTTAGCGGGATCAGTAACCGCTAATTGCACGGCATAAGTTCCAATTTTATCAAACACACTTGGAAGTGCAGCCGCTTCATAACTGCGACCATTAACGGTCCAAAGATTATTTAAATCCTTAGCCGTTTTATCTAATGAAAACGAAGCTGATTTAAGAGCAATTTTATCGGCTAAAGTCGCCTCAATAATGTTACCACTAAACGTTTTACCATTAACCAAAGTTTCAATTATAGCTGTTGGTTTGCCATCATTAGCCACTAAAATCTTTTTAATCACTTCGTTTGTATTGCCTTCGGCATCTACAACTTTAAGTTTTACTTCTTGCACGCCTGGCTCAGTAAAAGTGTATTGTACTACTTCGCCATTAATCACAATCCCATTAGGGAAAGTCCATTCATAACTTTGAGCATCTGTACTTTTAGCTCGTAAAGTCGCCACTTTACCAAGCGTTACGGTTTGGGCTAAAGCCGAAGCCTGCCAAAATAGACCTAAGGCCAATACAAATATCCAAGTAAATTTTTTCATTTTATTTTTTTATTATTCAACGGTGAAATCAACTGGGATAACCGTTTCTACCTCTACAATTTGAGTACTCGTTTCTGATCGCCACGAATTACCTTGAGCCTTTTCAATCACCACTAATTCTACGTTTTTAGCGCCAATACTATCAAACTCATAATTCACTTGTGGTTGCTGACTCTCAATAAAATCTCCATCAAAATTCCAAAAATAAGTGAGCCCACTCGTATCACCCGCTCGGTTAACACTTGAGGTTGCATTAAAAATAAATTCCGCTGGTTTTTCTGTATTTTGAGCCGACTTAACAGAAAAGTCGGCAACCGGTGCCCCACCAATCACTCGGATGGTTTTAGAATAACTGTCGCTCAGCCTTAGTACATTTTCCACCGTTAACGTCACCGTATACTCTCCTGGAGCTGAAAATTGAACGGAAGCTTGTTGTCCAAAAGTCTCATCAAAACACCCAGTTCCACCTTCACAAGTCCAAACATAACCACTAATAGAACCAACCGTTACTTGAGTCGCACTCCCATCTAAACTGAGAGATTCGCCAACACTTACCTCCGCTCGATTCATGTTAAACTTCGCTTCTAATCCGCCTACGACTAATTCTTTTCTTACGGGCAACGTGCCATTTGTGTTCTCAATAATAACTCTAATAGGGTACGATCGTTTATCTCCAAATTGATGTACAATAGTCGCACTTGGATCATCAATCGTATTTAAAATAGCTTGAGTACCATCACCAAAATCAAACAACGCTTGCGCTTGAGTCGATAAACCAAAGGTAATCCCATTTACCGCTCCATCTGGAGTCGCTACCGCCGTTCCACCAAAATCTTGTACCCCTTCACCACTAACGGTAATTAAGTTTCCTAGTTGACTTGATATAGTTGAGGTACTCCCAGTCCCATCTGTCGGAGAAGTTAACACGGTTCCATTTGGCAGGGTAATTGTTCCATCTGAATTTGTACTTGTTTGAGTTGTTACTGATCCAGTTGGAACTTCTCCTCGATCACCGGTTCCGCGTCCTGCATTTTGAATTACCGTATTAACTAAGGCAAACGCGGCTAAAATAACCAAGATTCCAATCACAGCATATAAAATAATTTTTTTCGCTTTTTCCATATTCCCATCGTCTCCCGCCGAAGTCACATACAAAAAACCTGCATAAACAATAAAGGCCACCGCAATAAGCCCTAAAAAGGTCAGTCCAAAATTAAGCACATTTAAGATATATTGTCTTAAAGAGGTGTTTTCACCAATTTGATTAAATTTTTCGGGATCTGGCAACACAAATTGTCCTGTCGGAGTCACTCCCACCCGTCCTTCAACCGATTCAAAAATGGCATCAAAATCTTGCTCAATCACCACGCCACTAGAAACAATACTGTCCACTCCCACATTTTAACCGCCCGTTAAAGTATAACCTTCGTATATACGCGCTTCGTCTCCATCATACAAACCTGTCGCTGGAGTCCCAGCCGTACTACCACTGCTACTACCACCAAACAAGCTGTTCACACTACTCACAATACCGCTAACCCCGCTCACAATACCACTGACTTGATTCACCGCACTAGTAACACTCCCTAGAAAGGCATAACTGGGCGTCACCATGACGAAGTTTAAACTCAAGATAAGACCGATAATAAATTTTTTCATAGTATTTTTTTAGAAGGCCGCTTGCATGACCGTGTTAACAATGGCGTACGCCGCAAGAATTAAGAGAATTCCAATAAAGACCCAAATAACAATTTTTTTGGCAGTTTCCATTCGGCCATCGTCTCCAGCCGCCGTAACATATAAGAACCCCGCCCAAACGATGGCAATTACTGCCAGTAAGGCTGCCACCGATAATAAGAAGTTGGTCCATCCAATCACCAGTTCTTTTAAGTCTCGTTCTTTCGAAACATTGTCGTCTAATAAGTTTTCAGCTAGCAACGCTCCACCTTCTAAACCAGGGCCCGTAAAAACTGGTCCGTCGTAAGGCACGTAAATACTTCCACCAACATTACTTTCCGTCGTAGTGTAGGAAGTACTAAGACTTGAAGTAGGCGCGCTCACGCCCGAACTTGTCGCATCGGTCGTTGTGGTCGTAATAAAACTCTCAAAATCATCCGTTGTACTCGTTGTCGTCGCCGTAGGCGTCACACTCGACGTAATAAACGAATCAAAAGAAGACTCCTGAGCTAAGGCTACAGAAGAATACAAACACAATACGGCAATGAAGGCAGTTAATTTTATTTTTATTTTCATCTATCCATGGAAAGTGAACAATTCCATGTATTATAGCATAGCATAGCCTTTAACTCAAGCGCAAAAACTTTAACCTTCTAGTAGAAAACAATCCTAAAAAACACGGCGAAGTTGATGATTCCATTCCGGCTCAAGCTCTAACAAATTAAGTTGCTTGTGATCTTCTCCAATATTCAGAACTGCCGAAAAGTTATTAGTCGTGGTTCCTAACAAGGTTAAGCCTGGCAGTTCACAACCACTCACGACAATCGCTCCAAGCGTTTCTGCCAGCAAGTCACCAATAACCGATTCAGCCTCTAAAGTTAGCTCAAAACCCGCTTTTGAATTCATAGACATGCCAACTAAAGTTCCCCAAACACCTCCGGCTCCTAGCGGAACAACGGCTTCCACTTCTGTTTTTTCAAGTAGTTTTTGTAGTTCGGCTCTAATAGATTTAACACTTTCATAGCTTAACGCTGGTAATGCTGTTGAACCAAAGTCAAACAAGCGATCAAATTCAGACCCCCCTAAAGCCGAGCTACTAGGACCTACTTTATAAATATAAGCGCCCGTTGATTGCCAGGTAATCGGTTTTACCTTTTCAAGACTATCCACCCGAGAAAACACACTCACTAGAGCACTTGGTGGCACGGCTTTATCATTATTTTCATTATAAAGAGACACATTCCCTGACACAATTGGAATCTCTAAACGCTGACACGCTATTTTAACGCCTTCAACGCCAGCGACAAAATCGCCCATTTGATCTTCTTTTTCTGGGTTCCCAAAATTCAAACAATCCGTCGCCCCAAGCCAAGTACCGCCAACACAGCTGGTTTGTAAAGCGGCTTCACAAATAGCCATTTCAGCCGTTAATTGTGCATCAATTTTAGCGCTATTTGGATTTCCGCCCGTGCCGACCGTCACGCCAATCGCTTTTTTATCAGCGGGTAATTCTGGAAAGTCATTAAACGGCAAAATCACGGCACTAGCCGCCTGACCGCGTTCCAAATAACTATTACCTTGTACATTTTTGTCATACTTTTCAAAAATAGGACAACGCGACACCACATTAGGCGACAAAGCCACAGCCGTTAAAACCTCTTCAAGCGGAATATTTTTCATCGACCACATTGTGCTGATTTTTTTTTCTTTGTCATCCTGATCTACGTTCATTATTAGACTTAAAAATCAGTAATTCTGTGCGGTGACAAATATTTAAGAATCACTAGCCTTCTAGCAAACTGGCACTCTAGCAAACTAACTTATGAGAGTTGATAAATGGATTTGGGCCGTTCGCATGGTTAAAAGCCGCACCTTAGCCGGCACTATGTGCAAGGCCGGAAAGGTCTTAATCAATGGAGAAAAAGCCAAACCCAGTAAAGAAATAAAAGAAGGCGACAAAATTGAAGTGCAGCATAAAAGTGTGATTAAAATTTATGAAGTAACGGGTTTTATTGAAAAAAGAACCAGTGCCGAACTCGCCGCCCAAAACTATATTGATCATTCACCAGACCCCACCCCCTTTAAGAGCCCCGCCAATAAGAACTTTGAACTCCCACAAGCCGTACGGGAAAAAGGCGAGGGGAGACCAACCAAGAAAGACCGCCGATCGATTGACGAATTTACAGAATATTATTAAAAGTGTCGTGTGAAAATTCTACCAGACGAAACAACCCGCTCTTTCCGTGTCCCAAATGTGGAAGCTACCTCCGAGCAATTACTCCATTTAACCGAGAAAGTCGAAATTAAGCAGGCACAAACTATAATCAACCATTGGGTTAAAAAGATAAGCCAAACGGTTATCAAACAACTTATTTATGATGAACATAAATTCATAAACTTTATTCATTTTTGCCGACACCAAAATTGGATTACTAAAACCGAGACTGAAACCTGCTTAAATGATTTAAAAAAAGAATCACCCCAGGAATTTTTAACTCTTTTTACAAAGACCGAAGCCATCGCCGCCCCAGGTTGGATACTTCCAGCCCTCTACGAGTTACTGCTTAATGCCGACCACAGTGACCCCGCCATGAAAGCCGCTGTTGTTTACGCCATCGGTTCTATGACTCGAGCCAGTGGCAGTTATTATTTAAGCGAAGGCGTGGTTGAAAATCGAAAACTACTAGCCGTCGGAGAAGCGATTCCGCACATTGGCCGAGCCAGTCTGTTTAAGATACTAGCTAAAGAGCACCCTGAACTCGCTCGTCTGCTTTGGGCCTATAAAAACTGCAAAGAAATACCGCAAAAAGCAGAAAAAGAAAATTTCGATGCATCACGAGCCGCAAAAAAATTCAAACGAAAACATGAATCACCTGTTATAAATTTTTTAATTGAGCCTCAGCAAAAAATTAATGATTGGCTGACGCAAAACCCGACCCTTGAATTTGGCTTACGTACCGCTCAAGTTCTCGGCCTTAAATAAAAGAGCCTCCAATATGGAAGCTCTTTTAGTAAAATTAGTTAAACACCTCTCAAATTATCGTGCTTCACAGCGACTAAATTGTCGTTGTTCTTCACAGACCTTAGAAAAATCATCTTCGTCGGTATAACACTCGCTCCATTCACGCCAAATTGTTTTACACTGCGTATTTTGATTACACGAGTACTCATCATAAATCTCGGTACAAGCCTTTTGATCCAGTTCAATTTGTTTCACTTTTTTAACCTCATCCCACGTATGCGCCGCCAATACATTTTGAGCTACGGTGTACCAGTAATCTCCAATATAAAGAATACGTTGCACGTTATATTCATAATTTCCGTAACGTCGCTGCGTATTTTCAGTCGTCCAGTAATCATCATTGTAATGTGTAGCCTTCCCGCGTAATTTAAAACCTTCAATCAAATCAACATCATAAATAAAGGCCCCTTGAAACACCATATCACGCTCATACACACTCCCACCTTCGCGTTGTTGCATCACCGTAATTGGTAATGCCATAACATTTTCTTCTTCATCCCATAAAAAAGCTTTATGGTTAGAAGTTGCTTCAGTATTAGTGCCATTATCTCCAATGACTTTTTTAAACATTTCTTTTGGATGCGCTAAATCACTGACATCAAACATCGCAATTTTAAGCCCTAGTAATTCATCTGAAGTTAAACGACCATCGTCTTCAGCCCCTTCTTTTACTTCACGCCCTAAACCAATTAAATGCGTTTCATCATAAGGGTGTAGATAA
>CAJQJI010000022.1 GCA_905478675.1 Candidatus Altimarinota bacterium | reverse complement strand
AATCTTCAATTATTTTTTCAGGATCAATAGTATTTTTTTTGGATTTAGACATTGACTCTGATGGGCCAACTTTTACCTTGATTGAATTATTTTTTTTAAGGTATTTTTCACCATTAACCTCAACAACTTTCCCTTCTACAAACCGAGCCTGACCACGGTATAAATCAACGTTTGGATTTTTTTCATACCCTGGGGCTATGCTTTTTGAATCGGCGGTTACGGTCTCCGTTGTTCGCGTAATTAAAGCCTCCCAATCTAGTTCCACTTTGGTATCCGCTTTCATGAAAAACTTCTCGTGATCCTCTTTCCAATGTGTCAGTAAATCTGCAGGATAAATCAACATTTTAGAAGGAATACAACCGCGGTTTAAACAAGTCCCGCCTAAGTCTTCTTTTTCAATAATGGCCACCCGCTTCCCTAAATCAGCCGCTGGCCGCAACTTAGTTCCCCCGCCCGTTCCGATAATGATTAAATCGTATTGTTTCATGTAATAGTTTTAAGTCGTTCACCGTTAGTTAATGAAAATTTAGTAAAAAATTTTTTGTCTCTTTTTTCAAAAAGAAAGATTAAAGCCCTTTAGTCGCTAGAACATTCAAAACCTCATCGAAAGCCATTTCATCTTTCTCTCCTGTTTTCATATCTTTAAGCTGAACAATATTTTTACTCAATTCCTGTTCCCCCATCACGACGACATACGGAATGCCAAGCTTATCGGCATAATCAAATTGCTTCGCTAATTTTTTAGTTTCTAAATAATTCTCGGCCACAATACCCGCCGCCCGTATATCAGAACCAAGAGATAATAAATTTGGCAAAGCCACCTCATCCGCGGCGAGCAACAATACTTCTGTCGGACTTGAACGATCCGGCTTTACTAAGCCGGCGTCTAAACACTGGCTAAATAGTCGGGTTAAACCAATCGAAATACCAACCCCTGGCATTTTTTTACCGGTAAAAATAGAGGCTAAGTCTTCATAACGCCCGCCACTACAAACGGAACCAAACTCTGGATGATCGGTTAAGGTTGTTTCATATACCGTGCCGGTGTAATAATCCAGACCACGAGCAATACTCGTATCAATTTGGTAAAAATTTTTATCAACTTTCATTGCTTCAAGCGCTTCAATTACCGTTTGTAGCTCAGTCACCCCTTCTAAATATTCGTCATGATCACACAGCGTTTTTAACGCTTCAAAATCAGTACTTTCGGCTGACACAAATTCTAAAATCTTATCAACTTGAGCTTGATTAAAGCCATTCTCAGTAAAAGCTGAAAGTATTTTTTCACGAGGTAATTTTTCTAAATCATCCACAATATCTAAAGTGGCTTTCATTTTAGTTTCTTCAATACCGAGTGATTTGAATAAACCCGTAAGAATTTTTCGATTATTAATTCGTACTCTAAAAGCCCCAATCTGCAGGGCTTTGAAAACATTAATAATAATGGCTGGAATTTGGGCATCATTCAGCAATGATAGTTTTTCCATCCCAATCACATCAATATCACACTGATCAAACTGCCGAAACCGTCCTTTCTGGGCCCGTTCACCGCGAAACACCGGGCCAATCACCGAGCGTTTAAACGGAAACGTAATTTCATTTTGATGGCGCGCCACATATAAAGCTAACGGCACCGTTTGATCAAACCGTAGCGCGTTTCCTGAATGAGACTTATCCCCTTCTTCATCCAATAAACGTTTAAGCACATACATCTCTTTAGCGTTGCCACCTTTGCCGAGTAAGTTTTCTTCACGTTCTACAACGGGAGTCGTAACCGGAATAAAACCAAAGCTTTTAAAAGCCGTACTAATAATCTGCAACCACTCTTGCCGTTTTTGTTCAGCGGCCGGAGCAAATTCAGGAAAGCCGGAAGGATTTTTAACGTTAAATTTTGCCATGGTCTTCAGTGTAATAAAAACAGCTTAACGAGCAATAACACTCCAATTTTATTGACATAAATAAAAAATAACGCTTAATGTTATACTCCTAGCTTATAAAAATTTTAGCATATTTGATACAACCTCTTTGGCAGACGGTGACATTGCTTTTGTGGCTCATGAGTTAAATACGCCTTTAATGTTGATGAAACATTACACAGAACTGATTAAGAGCAGCGAGGGCCAGCAACAACAAGAGTTTTTAAACGCTCTAGAAACAATCAGCCACGAATTACTCGAAAGCAGTCAATTTATGTTAGAAATGTTTAAAGAGATATCGGACGGAAAAGCCCAATGTCATTCCCAAATTTATATTAAAAATTTAATTGATAGTCGCTTTGAACTGTTTACCCCCTTAATTGAACAAAAAAATATTATCTGCGAAAACCATATTCGCCCCTCACTACTCAGCTATATCCCTAAAAGTGCTCTTACCATTGTACTCAACAACCTCATTGGGAATGCCCTCAAGTTCACGCCCGTTAATGGCAGAATTACCATCAAAAACCATAGCCGGATTATCCAAATTCTCGACACCGCTCCAGCTATTGTAGACCACGACAGACTTAAAATTTTCGAAGCTTTCAAAAAAGCCGCTAGTGAAAAATCACATAGCGGCTTTGGTTTAGGGCTCCACATAAGTTCTGAATTGATTGATAGTTGGGGCGGGAAAATCTGGCTCAAATCCTATCCCAACCAAGGCAATCAATTCAGCTTCACCATTCCCAACGCTTAACCCAAGTCTCCGCCGCTCGTTCTAACTGTTGATACATTATCTCAAAACCATCACTCGCACTGTAATAAGGGTCATTCACTTCAATCGCATCAAACAAACACACTTTCAATTCATGCCTTTCATCAAGTACCTTTTTAAGAGTATCTAGGTTAGATTTATCCATCCCTAAAATATAATCGTAATAAGCGCCATCAGCGGCTTTAATTTGGCGCGCTTTCTGAGCGGAAATATCAATCCCATATTTTTTACAAACTAATTGCGATCGTTCGTCTGGCGAATGGCCTACGTGCCACGCCCCCGTACCGGCTGAATCAAGCTCAAAATCTAGGCCTTCCACCGCGCCGGCTTTTATCAGTTTGTCTCTTAAAATACCTTCAGCGGCTGGACTACGACAAATATTACCTAAACAGACGGTTAAGATTTTTATCATAATCCTACTGTAGCCGGCTCTAACTGCTCCTGCAAAACCTCTAACACTTTTGCACGCACAACTTCTTCCGTTACAAAACTTTCATGGCTAGCCTTAAAATCATGTAAAACCGTGTCTATACTAGAACCGGTATAAAAAAATGGCACCGTTGTATCTTCTGTACCTCTAAAGCCAATCACGGGCACTTCTAAATCAGGCGTTGGTTCTGGTAAAAATCCATACTGTAACTTTAAAGGCGAAGCCATATGCACGACCGCCGCTACTTTTTCTTGCAACTCTGGTACCGCTCGTAATACCTGGAAAGCAATATTGCCTCCATAACTATGACACAACAAAAGCTGTTGCGCTTCGGCTTTAGCTAAAAGTTCACACACTTCTAAAGCGGTTGATTTATGATCAATATGGGGCCAATAATCATCCCCTGGAGCCTGAATTGAATTAATTCCAAAATTTTTTAAATCAGCCCGCCAACCGTCAAAATAGCCTTGCTTTGCAGGCGTACGCGCACCACGAATGATAAGCACTTCACTTGGCAAACAGGAAGC
>CAJQJI010000021.1 GCA_905478675.1 Candidatus Altimarinota bacterium | reverse complement strand
GAAGGGGTTCTTACTAAAATTGTTTTGCATGTGCCCCTTCGATGGTGCTCGTGATTACTTGTGTCGCAATCATCGGCAGTTTATCCGGATCATCAAACCCCCTTTTAGTAATAGCGGCTAAGACTCGCCCTGATTCTTCATCATTATTATCCACTAACTGAAATGTATCCCAGTACTTACAATCGTTCGCCCCATCACGCTTCCGAAGAACGCTAAAATAAATTTCATCGTCTTCTGGGTGCTGCAGCCACTGCCGTTCTTTTTCTGACATCACTTTATTTTTTAAAACCATTTAAACGAAAAGTCAATGCAAGAAAATGAAAAACTGAGGCTTAGCTGAGTTAAAATTCACAGTTCGAACTCTACAAGCGAACGGAAAGTTAGAGTTCGAACTGAATGAATTTTGGTCTCGTTGCCGAGGCTGGACTACTTAATTCGTTTTAACCTACGTTTAGCGTGACGGCGTCATGCGAAAAACAAATGCCTGCGACGCTTATTTTTCTTCATTCCTTGTATCGAACCTTTATTTTGGTTCAAATCCATCTCTGAAATTAAAAAAAGCCTGAACCCATTTTATGGATGCAGACTTTTTTTGGTTGCGGAGGTTGGATTCGAACCAACGGCCTTCGGGTTATGAGCCCGACGAGCTACCACTGCTCTACTCCGCGTTCTTGCTCAAGAGCCCGACGAGTGTAGTAAGCTACTTCAAATTGTCAACCGAGCGATTAATTTCCTCTACACTTTTCCGTGGCAAACGCGTGCCCTCACTCCCCCCAGATTTACCTAGGGCTATAACAATAATGGGTAATTGGTTATCCGCTAAGTCTAAATATTTTTTTAAATCTAATTGCCGTACCCCCATCATCGGACAAGCCGCTAACCCTAAATCTTCAGCCGCATATAAAAAAGTCATCGCGGCTAAACTCGCATTTCTAATCACCATTTCTCGTTTCTTCCACGTTTCGCGTTCTTTTTCTAAGGAAGATTTCAAACCCGCTGCTTTTTCAGGTGTTAGATTCCGGTATGCTTGCCATTCGGCCAGAATACGATCCGACTCATTTTTTCCAAAATCAGTATCGCCAATAAGTACCACTACATTCCCAGACGTTTTAATAATGTCTTGGTTCAAACAAATTTTATGTAACGCCGTAATATCGGCTTCAGTTTGTAATAACTGAAACTGCCACGGTTGGGCATTATACCCCGAAGGCGTGTAACGCACGTATTCGAGTAAGTCATTCCAAGTATTTTCATCCACCTTAAAACCGGCTTCAAAATTATGAGCCGAACGTCGTTGTTGTACTAAATCTTTAAATTCCATCACAGACAAGTGTAAACAGAAATTTAATCTGGGCGACTTTTTCTCTTTACGCAGAGGTTAAACCATTCCGTTTGAAGAAATCGATAATCTCTGTAGTGGCATCAACGTCTCGGCTGGTATTACCCGTCAAAGCCGAGTTCCCAGAAGACCCTGGCCAATTATGACCGCCCCCCGTAATTTTAAAGGTTTCAAGATTCCCTAACACACACACATCATAAACTAAGCTTTGCACGGTTGTGTCATCATTCGCACTATCCGGTAAATCAGTCAAAACCGCATTACCACATTGATTTTTAGCCGCCCAAAAATCTGTTGTATCTGGATACGAAATTACATGACCTCCAGCGCCTAATCCTAACGTATCACTACTAGTCACTTCACCGCCTTCATAAGGCATAAAAGGATCTTCTGTTCCTGCAAAAAGCATAAGGTTAATGCCACCAGTAGCCGCACAATTATTTTGCAAATTAAGGGGTAAATTTGCCACCACTGAGGCCATTGCTTTAAAGTTTGAAGCCGTTTCACAGGCAAGTCTTTGGGTCATCATCCCTCCACTAGAAACACCCGCCGCAAATACATTGTTTGGATCCGCCTGCCAGTCATTAACGAGGGTCGTAATAACGCCATTAACGTACGATACATCGTCAATTGCTGAAGCCGTAGTACTTCGACCATCATTCCACGGTCTATCACCTGAAATAGGGTAGACCGCAATAAATTTTTCGCTATTAGCCACCGTCGAAAATTCAGACAACGTTTTCGCTCGATCAACGTCTCCTTCACCACCATGAAACATCATCACAACCGGATGTGTTTTAGACGCTTCTAAACCCGCTGGAACATAAATATCAAAGATACGCTCGGCCCCTTGCTGATAAAAACTAACGGTGCGCTCTCCCGTCGATAAATACGTCACCCCGTCGTCTCCAACGGTAAACGAACCATTAATTGGATCAATTTCTCCGGGAGTGGTTGTCGTCGGAGCTAAATTCCCCGTTCCAATAACCGCACTCCCATCTGCCCCAGAATAAGTAAGAGCAATTACGCTTTTGGTCACAATGTAAGCAAAAATAATTAATACTAAGCCCGCACTGGCCCAAATTAAACCCTTTCGAGCTTTGCCTAACGCTTCTGAATTTCCAAAGGCAAACGTTAAGTGAGCCCCATTAATCACCATAAACAAAATCGCCACAGAAGCCGCTAACGCCGCCGCTCCGTCTGCCACTCGTTGCAACAAAACCGCAAACGCCACTACGGCCCCCTGCGGCGTACCGCCACTACTTAAAGAGGCTCCCGGAATACCACCTGGGGCTGGATAAGGAATACCGCCTGCGTGGGCTTCTGGGAACAAAAAATACAACAATCCTAGCACCAAAATCGATGAGAATAATAAACGAAGGTTTGGAACTAAAGATTTCATAAATATTTACACAATAATAAAGAAAACCGCTTTCATAATAGAGTAACTCAAAACAATAAAGATTAAGCCAATCACCGCAAAACGGAAAAAATCACGAGCTTTTTTAACTTCTTCTTCACGATCACCCGCATAGACAAAGGTCACCCCAGAATATAAGAACATAACCGTTATAATTGGCGCTACTAGCCAGATTAAAAGTTCTATAATCTTAGGAATAAAATAAATCAACAAACGCCCTTCACCCTGATTAAGCGCGCCCACATTACTCCCAATGACCCCAGTCACTTGCCCGCCTTCTCCCCAAGCTGGGAAAACCGTATCGGGGTTAAACATACTGCCACCAGAATCTACCGAGGTCGTACTACTATCATCTCCTAATAAATTATCAACTTCATCTACTAATCCACTTACACTATCAACCGCATCTGTCGTATCATTTATTACCGCCGCGGCATCATATAACCCCGACGTAACTTCTGTAAAAGGATCTGCCGCATAAGACGATGGCGTCATTCCAAAGAAAAGGAGACTCGTAAGAAGTGCCGAAAAGAAAAGTCTCATTAGCCTA
>CAJQJI010000020.1 GCA_905478675.1 Candidatus Altimarinota bacterium | reverse complement strand
TCCTGGAAACTCCCAAATATAATTTACAATTTCCCCTTCATCGGTACTAGAACCAGAACCATCAAATTTTACTTTTAATGGCGCTGGACCTGCAAACGGCTGAGCCGTTATTTCCGCCGTTACGCCCGCTTTTTCAACCTGTACTGGAATTACACCCGTGTGTACGACTTGATCTGAATCTAAAATAGTTAGCTGCACTTCATACGTTCCAACTTTCCGAAACACATGCTTTACCGCCTTTCCATAAGCATCCTCAAGACCATCATTATCAAAATCCCAGCTCCATTCTAATGGTTCTTTAATACGCGAATTAGAAGAATCAAATGAAACTTCAAACGGTACCACGCCTTTTAAAATTTCTTTATCCAACGCCGCTGGAGTCGTTCTTACTTCAATTTTAGCGGTTACGTTATCTTCAAGCACGGTCACGGTTCGTTCTACTCGCTGACGTTCCCCTAAATCATTTTGCACCGTTAAGCTTACCTTATAAGAACCAGGGGTTCTAAAAATACGTTGTAATTTTCGGCCTAAAACAGGCTCATCTTCGCCCTCAATAAACCATTCATATTGTGTAATTACCCCCTCTTTTACAAATGATTGAGAGCCATCAAATGAAATTTTTAACGGTGCATACCCTTCCAGAGCATCGGCACTTGTAATAACCGCTTTTAAATCACTTTCAGGTGTTTTAACTGTAATAATTTTTTCAATCACATCCGTGTCACTATTTTGGCCTGTTACTCGCAATTTAACTTTATATTCACCAACTTTCATAAAAGTTTCAGTAATAATTGGAGTTTCTTGGCGCACCTCGAAAGTGCCATCACCATCTAAATCCCATTCATACATAATAACTTCTCCATCTGGATCTTTAGATTCAGCCGCATTAAATTCAACTTCTAAAGGGAACGGTCCACTTTCTGGAGCCGCCACAATTTTAGCATTCACATTCTCATTCGAAATAATTACTTCCCGTTCAGATTTAAAAGACACCTCTTTATTTTCTACCGTTGAAAAATAAAACACTTCGGCAGTAACCGGAAAACGTCCATTATTCAAGCCTCGATCTAAAAACCGGTAGGTGACCTTTGGACCAGAGGCATCATATTTTCCATCACCATCAAAATCCCAGTTAATTTGCCGAACCACTTGCTCAGGAATTCGCTCAAACATCTTCGTCCCAATATCAAACTCAACCGTTACCGGCGAACTTAAACCAATTACATTTTCAGGTGTAGTGGTAATTAAAGAATTATCCACGGCCACTTCAGTACTCCCCGATACCTGGTCAATTAAGTAATACAAGAAAAACCAAGCTCCACACGAAAGCATGAAGAACGTTAGGAAAACAACAAATCGAGTAATTAACGAACCGCGATTTTGATCCGTTGATTTAGAAAGCGACCATCTAAAAATATAAACTAAAGTGGTAATAAGTAGCGTTAAAGCTAAGGCTCCAAAAATAATATTAGTCAGCGTTAAAAGCAGAGTCTTTAAACCACTCGCTTCAATCCCAAGGGTTTCAAATAACGGGTTGGCCGCATTCCCTGTCCAAAGAGCCCAAAGTAAGGCTCCATAAAACGTAAAGACTAAAACCCCACCCGTAATCAAAAAACTGTATAAAAACCATTGAGACGTTCCGCCTCCTGCTTGGTTTTCAGTTTCCAAAACAGGTTCTACAGCTTGAGGTACTTCACGCTGCGGATTATTTGGATAAGCCCCCACATTCATTTCCGGTGGAAGGTCCGCCAACACAGGTTCCGAAACCGGAGTGGGTTCCGTTGGCATTGGGGCCGGGGTTGGCACGGGATTCACCGCTGGCTCCACAGGCGGAGGCGTGAGTGGCGTTTCTGGCACAACCGGCGCGCCTTCTGGTTGCAAAGGCATACCCGTTGGGGGTTGATTGTTTGGATTTTGATTTTCGTCCGTATTCATTTGTTTTTATATCAACTTATTCCGTTACTTTAATGGTAAACAAGTCTTGCTGTGAAGTCACGCCATCAAACATAGTCAAAACGACTCGATAGAAACCTGGTTCGTAATATTCATAGTTAACATTCTGCCCAAATTGTTTTTCCCCATCACCTAAATCCCATTCAAAGAGCAACGGTTTATCATATTGTGTCAAAGGCACATCCGCATAAAGAAATAGATTTGTATCGACTTTAACCTCTAAATCTGCCAGTAGTGCTTCAAACATATCCGCTTTAGCCGGCGTGATATTTTCGGCCAAATCTTCGTAATTAAGAGATTTAATTCGTGTTTCAATCGCGGCTTTTTCATCCAAATCAGTCACTTGCGCGGCTTGTTTTTGCAGATTTAACTTAAAGTTATCGAAATCAGTTTCTACTTGAGCCACAATCGCTGAATCTAAATTAGCTTTAACCGATTGCAAAGCCACTAAATCTTCTACCGCGCTCCCGCCACCATCACCGCTCTCAATGGCCTCTCGCAGCGTAGTTTCAAGCTCTTCAAGGGTTGTGTTCCGTTTTTCACCATTATAAAAACGGTTTAACCAACGTTCACTTACACGCATTTCATTTAAAGCCTGCAACGTTACGACTCTATCAGCTTCAGTTTGAGCCTTTAAATAAATATCTGAAGTAGCTTTTATTGTGGCCTCAAGTTTTTCTGTGGCTTTAAACACACTATCACTTTGTGAAATTTGGTATTTTTCTAAGCCCTTAATCTGATCCGCCGCTTCGGCTATCACCACTAAACGTTCTTTTAAATCATCGGCTTTGGTTCCCTCTGCATCACGATAGAGGGCCAGCAAATCGTTTTCTCGACGTTCTAAATCGGTTAACATAGTTGATAACTTCGTTTGAGGCGTATAACCAAAATTATTTAGTTTATTTAATAATTGAATTTGATCATCAAGAACCGCTAATTTAGCGGCTTTTTCCGCTTCATCTCCTAAAGAAAGCGCTTTAGATTGAACAAATCGATAATGTTTCAAGTAATCAACGGCATCGGTTACTCTTAAACTATTAAGCGTTATTTGATTTATGTCCGTTTCTGGAAAAGCCTCTAACGAGGTTTCAATTTCACTTTCTCTTTGTTCTAAAGCTTTTAAATCAATCACATCTGTTGTTCGAGCTATGGCCGCTTTAGTCTCTCTCAACTCAAGTTCTAAGGCCGCTTGTTCACTTTCTAAAAATTCAAGTGCCTGGGCGTCTGGGTCATGAGCCTCTGAGGATGAAAGCGCTTCTAAATTAGCTTCAGCCTCTTTTAGTTTTTCAAGATTCGATAATTTTGTTTCCACTGAATTTAATTGCGTTTGAACCAACAACTCGGCGGTTGTATTTAAATCTGTTGCCAAGCGTTCGTTAAGAGATTTTTGACTCGCTTTAAGTCTCGCTTCATAATCCGTTAATAATCCCGTTCGATTTAAATCTGATTCCAAGCCTTTTTTTTCGGCTTCTAGTTCAGCCTTTACTCGCGCATCCGCCGCTAAATCGATCTCAACTTGTAATTCTGCCAATCGAGTCGCAATAAACGCTTGTTGTTCGGTAATAACCGTTTCATTCGCTGTTTCAGCTTCCGCCGTTAGCAAAGCTATACGCGCTTCAATATCAGCGCTACTTAAAACTTGCCCAGGATTTTTAAGCTGTTCAAGAGTCGCAATTTCTTTTTCAAGTAAAGCAATCCGAGCCGTCAATATAGCCTGTTTGCTTTCATCTTTTTCTGCCAACAACTCAGCTTGCATACGAGAGAGCTCTTCAATTTTTTCTGCCTGTTTTACCGTAGCAATTTGAGCGGCCGCGCTTTGTCGTTGTCGAGCCTCAATGGCCGCACGATCAGCTTGATTTTCAATTCGATCTAAACGTTCTTCCAGCGTTTCATTCGTTTGTCGATCAACGCCCAACGGTGGCAACGCTACTGGGTCTTCTGGTGCGTTTTCTATATTTGTAATTTGCTCAGCTAAAAAGACTGATCGTTCTAGCCTTTCTTTCTGTTCAATAAGTGCCGCAGCGGACTGGAATTCATCTGACTCTATATCAACTAACGCCGCTGTTTTTTCTAGATCTTGAGCATATTCATCTAATGTTTTGCCTTCCGCTTTCGCTTTTTCAAGTTCCGCTACCATTAAATCGTAACTCGCTTTTTTGGCTTCATATTTAGCCGCCTGTGCATCATAAAAATCCGTTCCAGGATCACGATCTAAAGAAGATTGAATGACTTCAATTTGCCCTAATTGTGATTGGATACGCGCTTCGTTTTTTTCGTCTCCCGCTAAACGAGCCTCATTTAAAGCCACTAACAATTCGGCTCTTTCGGCTTCTAAATCAGCTTTTGCCTCTGCCGCATTTTGAGCACTTTCTTCGATCGCTTGATCAGCCGCCACAATTGCTGCATCAATACTAGCAATTTGCTCTGTTACTCGGCTTGCCTGGGCTAAGTCTGACGCTTCTTGTGCCGCTTCTAACTCTAAAGTTAACTGCGCTCTTTCCGCTTCAAGGTCCGCTTGTTGAGCTTCTAGTTCTTGTTTATGGGCCAAAGCCGTCTGATTGGTCTCGCTAATAACACTCGTGATACTCAGCAACTGCGCTTCAACTCGAGCTTCAGCCGCTGCGTCAGATGCACTTTGCGCGCGCTCTAAATCCGCTTTCAAGTTTTGTCGCTCAAGCTCTAAGGCGGCTTGTTGTTCTGCAATATCGTTTTGATACTCTATTTGTGCCGCTTGAGTGGCTTCAATCACCGTGGCTTGTTCGGCTAATTGATTTTCAATAACCGCTGTCGCTTGGGCATCTGAATTTGCTACGGCCGCTTCTAACTCCTCTCGCAATTCGGCTCTAGAAACTTCTAAATCACTTCGTTGCTGAGCCAACACTTCTTGTTGTT